>JACMKW010000521.1 GCA_014379885.1 Rhizobacter sp. | reverse complement strand
TCCCAGCGCACGCCGTTGCGCCAGGCGATCACGCGGCTGCCCGGTTCGGCGAAGAGCTCGCTTGCCACATCTGCAGCAGCACGCACTGCCGCGGCTTCAGCCTGCGGGTTGCGCTTGCCATTGCCGTGTGCGGCGCCGAGATCCACGTCGATGAATGCGCAGCTCACGTTCGGAAACTCGCGCGGAATTACCGCGCAAGGGCCCATGGCCGTGGCCTTGTCAGGAAACAGCAAAGGCTCGTCGCCCACACGCTGCGCACCGTTGGCCACGACGGTCATGTGCAGGCCGCGGTCGGTGATGCCGCCCTTGCCCAAGGCACGTGCGAGGTGGAACAGCGAGTAGAAACCGTGCTCCTGATTGCGGTGGAAGAAGGTGGAGCCGGGGCGGAACGCGCGGTCTAGCGTCACCAGCCAGGTGTGCAGGATGCGGTCAGGGAAGATCTCGCGCTCGACCAGCGAATCGATCAGCTCCTGGTAGCCCACGCCACCGGCTTCTGCTGCCAAGGTGTAGGTGCTCTCGTCAACCTGGGCGAAGGTGTCACCCGGCAGCACCGAGATGACGGTGTGGCCGGCCTCGCGCAGGCTGACCACCGCTTTCACTGACAAGGGCTCGCGGCCATGGAACGCAAGCCAGGTGTGTGGATCCTCGGTCGATTCAAGAATGCCTTGCTGCACCCAGCGCGGCTTGCGGAACCAGTCGGCCAGCTCGGGCTGGCGCAGCGGGCGCTCGGCCTCGGCGCGCGAGGGGCCTGACGTGGCCACGCCAGGCTCGATCCAGTAGCGCGCATGCTGGAAGGCATACGTCGGCAATGGCACACGGCGACGATCTTTGCCCCACAGACGCTGCACGTCGAACTCAACGCCCAGCGCCCACAGCCTGCCCATCACGGTGCGGAAGTACACGTGGTCGGGGATCGGGTCTTGCGGGTGGCGCATCGACGACAGCACACGCTGCGACGGCGAGCGCGGGTTCTGGCGCACGAAGGAGCCCAGCATGTTGCCGGGGCCGACTTCGAGGAACACATGGTTGTCGGATTCGAGCAGTGTGTCGACCCCATCGGCAAACAGGATGGAATTGCGGAAGTGCTGCACCCAGTACTCGGGGTCGCGCGCGTTGGCCGGGGCTAGCCACTTGCCGGTGCGGTTGGACACGATGCGCAGCTTGGGCTCGTTGAGCTTGATGCTTTGCAGGTAGGCGCGAAAGCGCGGCAAGATGCCGTCGAGCAGGCGCGAATGGCCGGCCACGTCGACCTTCACTCGCTGTGTGTCGATGCCTTGCGCGGCCAGGCGTGCAGCCAGTGCTTCCAGCGGCGGCAGCGGGCCTGACATCACCGACAGCTGCGGGCTGTTGGCAGAAGCCAGGTCGAGCTCGTCACCGAGCAGTGGCACCAAATCTTTGGCGGCCATGGGCACGCTGATCATGGTGCCGCGCGGTGTCTGCTCCACCAGCTGGCCACGCAGCAGCAGCAGGCCCAGCGCGTCTTCGAACGACAACACACCAGCAATGCAGGCGGCGCTGTTCTCACCCATGCTGTGGCCGATGAGCACCTCGGGCACGACACCGTAAGACTCCCACAACTTGGCGAGTGCGATTTCCACCAGGAAGGTCAGCGGCAACTGCGACGACGGCTTGGCGAGTAGCTCGCCCAGTTCAGGGCTCGCGTCTTTGGCCAACAGCACAGGTGCCAGGTCAGCACTGAAACGTGTCTTGAGAATGCCCAGGCCCTTGTCAACCCACTCACGGAACACCGGCTCGTTTTCGTAGAGCCCCATGCCCATGCGCACGTACTGCGCACCACCACCGGGGAACATGAACACCAGCGACGGGCGGTCAAGGTCGTTGGTGTGGTTGAAGACACGCTTGGCGTCGTTGCTCTCCAGCAGCGCAATGGCTTCATCGTGGTTGGCGCAGGCCAGCACACGGCGCTGCTCGAAACCGCGGCGACCCACGTGCAACGAATACGCCACGTCGGCCAGCGGCGCCTTGGGGTTGTGCTTCAGCCACGTGGCGAGGCGCTTGGCGTTGTCGTCGAGCGCCTTGCGGTTGCGGCCCGACAGCACCAGCAGTTGGGTGGAATCGTCGATCGGCGTGGTTGCACGCGCGGGCGCTTCTTCCAGCACCACGAACGCGTTGGTGCCGCCCACGCCCAGCGAGTTGACACCCGCGCGGCGCGGCGATGAACCAGTGACCTTCCAATCGGAGAGCTTCGCGGCCACGGTGAAGGGGCTGCCCTCGAATCCGATGCGCGGGTTGGGCGCTTCGAAATTGAGCGACGGCGGAATCTGCTTGTGCTCGAGCGCGAGCGTGGCCTTGATCAGGCTGGCCACGCCGGCCGCCGTGTCGAGGTGGCCGATGTTGGTCTTGACCGAGCCGACCTGGCAGTAGCCAACCTTGTCAGTCGAGTCGCGAAAGGCTTGTGTCAGCGCGGCAATCTCGATCGGGTCACCGACCGGCGTGGCCGTGCCGTGGCATTCGATGTAGCCGATGGTGTCGGCATCGCAGTCAGCCACGGCCAGCGCTTCAGTCACGCAGGCCGCTTGCCCGTCGACGCTGGGCGCGAGGTAACCCACCTTGCGAGAGCCATCGTTGTTGACGGCCGTGCCCTTGATGACGGCATGCACGTGGTCACCATCGCGCAAGGCATCGGCCAGACGGCGCATGACCACCACACCAGCACCGCTGCCGAACACCGTGCCCTTGGAGCGGTGATCAAAGGTGCGGCAATGGCCGTCGGGTGACAGCACTTCGCCTTCCTTGTAGTGGTAGCCCACACCATGCGGCACTTCGATGGTCACGCCACCGGCGAGCGCCATGTCGCACTCGCCCGAGAGCAAGCTTTGCACCGCCAGGTGGGTGGCGACGAGCGAGGTGGAGCATGCCGTCTGCACGTTGACACACGGGCCCTGCAGGTTGAATGCGTAAGAGACGCGTGTCGACAAAAAATCTTTGTCGTTGCCGGTGTGGCGCAGCAGGAAGAGGCCGACCGAATCGACCAGCTCGGGGTTGGACAGCAGGTTGAAGGTGAAGTACGCGCCCATGCCGCAGCCGGCAAACAGGCCGACTGCGCCGTCGAATTTCTCGGGTGGGTGGCCGGCACGTTCGAGCGCTTCCCAGCACACCTCATAAAACTGGCGGTGTTGCGGGTCGAGGATGGCCGCTTCCTTCTGGCTGAACCCGAAGAACTCGGGGTCGAAGGCATCCATGTCTTGCAGCTGGATCCCGGCCTTGACGTAGTTCGGGTCCGACAAGGTGCTTTGCGAGACACCCTTGGCCAGCAGCTGCTCGTCGGTGTAGGGCTGCGTCGCTTCGACACCGGCCACCAGGTTGGCCCAATACGCTTCGGGGTTGGACGCACCAGGGACCCGAATCGCCATGCCGACGATGGCAATGTCGCTGTCGCTGACCTCAGTCATGCGGTCTGCCCGGTTGTCGTGCCGGCGGGGGCCTTGGTGGCGTTATTCGTCACGTGACTCATCCTCTTGTCGTTCTTGGAGTTCATTCAATCGTGCTTGATTCAGGCCGTGTTCGTGAGTGCTTGACCGCTCGCTTGAACGTGCGCGGGGGCTGACCTTGCTGGATACAAAAATCATCCCGATGACAGGGGCCACAGCGTTGCAAGCCACGCAAAAACCCAGGGAATTATGTGCGTCAACAAGCACCCACCAGACCCCCTAGATAGGCGTATGCCGGGCACACGGGCGACGAATGAACGCGTGCTCGGTGAAATAATTCGCACCTCATCGCCAAGGGCCACGCTGCGACGAACTCGCTGGTCATCGAGCAGGCCGATCTCGACCGTGCCTCCCTAGAATGCCTTCATGCCGAACATCCGCTTCACGCACCTGCTGAACCCCTTCAATGCCAAGCCCGGCTCCGAGCACGACATCGCGCAGCGTGTCACGTTCCAGGCGTTGCGCAATGCGGCTGAAGAGTCCACACGTGCAGGCCTCGGTGTCGAGGTGCTGGCCGTCGTCTACCC
>JACMKW010000011.1 GCA_014379885.1 Rhizobacter sp. | reverse complement strand
CGCCGGTCGTTTTCGACGCTACCCATTCTGTCCAGCAGCCGGGTGGGCAGGGCGCCACATCGGGCGGGCAGCGCGAGATGGTGCCGGTGCTGGCACGCGCGGCCGTGGCCGTGGGCGTGGCGGGCCTGTTCATGGAGACGCACCCGGACCCGGCCAATGCCCTGTCCGACGGCCCCAATGCCGTGCCGCTCAAGCACATGAAGGCGCTGCTGGAGACGCTGGTGGCCCTGGACGGCATCACCAAGAAGAACGGTTTTCTCGAAAACAACTTTGGAGCCTGAGACATCATGAGCAGTGGTTACGTCATCGCATCGGTCACCGTCACCAACCCCACGCAGTACGAGGAGTACCGCAAGTGGAGCACCGTGGCCATGCAGGCCCATGGCGCCGAAGTCTGCGTGCGCGGTGGCAAGGTCGAAGTGCTGGAAGGCGACTGGAACCCCGGCCGCACCGTGATCCTCAAGTTTCCGAGCTTCGAAGCGGCCCGCGCTTTCTATGACACGCCCGAGTACCAGAAAGCCAAGGCAGCCCGCGAAGGTGCTGCAGTGATGCGCATGGTCTGCGTGGAAGGCGTATAGCCACCGCAGGCCGCAATACGTACCCGGTACGTACCGCACCTGCCCCGAACACTATCAAATCGGTAGCATAGAATCGCGACCGACGCGCGACGGCGGCAGCCTCTGCAGGAGTCCATCCGCATCCCCTGCCCGTCTGGATGAATTTCAAAAACCCTCAAGGAAGATCATGAGTGCCATTGTTGACATCGTAGGCCGCGAAGTGCTGGACAGCCGCGGCAACCCCACCGTCGAATGCGACGTGCTGCTGGAATCGGGTGTGATGGGCCGTGCGGCCGTGCCTTCGGGCGCATCCACCGGCAGCCGCGAAGCCATCGAGCTGCGCGACGGCGACAAGAGCCGCTACCTGGGCAAGGGCGTGCTCAAGGCGGTCGAGCACATCAACACCGAGATTTCCGAGGCCGTGCTGGGCCTGGATGCCTCCGAGCAGGCCTTCCTGGACAAGACCCTGATCGACCTCGACGGCACCGACAACAAGAGCCGCCTGGGCGCCAATGCCATGCTGGCTGTCTCGATGGCCGTGGCCCGCGCCGCCGCCGAAGAGTCGGGCCTGCCTCTGTACCGCTACCTGGGCGGCATGGGCAGCATGCAATTGCCCGTGCCCATGATGAACGTGATCAACGGCGGCGCGCACGCCAACAACAGCCTGGACCTGCAGGAGTTCATGATCATCCCCGTGGGCGCCCCCACCTTCCGCGAAGCCCTGCGCTGGGGCGCCGAAGTGTTCCACGCCCTGAAGAAGATCCTGCACGACAAGGGCATCAGCACCGCCGTGGGCGACGAAGGCGGCTTTGCCCCCAGCGTCGAGAACCATGAAGCGGCCATCGTGCTGATCCTGCAGGCCATCGAAGCCGCCGGCTACACCGCAGGCGAGCAGATCGCCCTGGGCCTCGATTGCGCGGCCAGCGAGTTCTACAAGGACGGCCACTATGTGCTGGAAGGCGAAGGCGGCCTGAAGCTCACCGCCACGCAATGGACCGACATGCTGGCATCGTGGTGCGACAAGTACCCCATCATCAGCATCGAAGACGGCATGCACGAAGGCGACTGGGACGGCTGGAAGATCCTGACCGAGCGCCTGGGCAAGAACGTGCAACTGGTGGGCGACGACCTGTTCGTCACCAACACCAAGATCTTGAAGGAAGGCATCGACAAGCACATCGCCAACTCGATCCTGATCAAGATCAACCAGATCGGCACCCTGACCGAAACTTTCGCCGCCATCGAAATGGCCAAGCGCGCCGGCTACACCGCCGTGATCTCG
>JACMKW010000520.1 GCA_014379885.1 Rhizobacter sp. | reverse complement strand
CGATGGCAGCGAGTTCCACGAGTTCAAAGCGCGCTTCGGCGCCACGCTGGTTTGCGGTTTCGCGCACATCGAGGGCATGCCCATCGGCATCGTGGCCAACAACGGCGTGCTGTTTTCCGAAAGCGCGCAGAAGGGCGCGCACTTTATCGAACTCTGCTGCCAGCGCAAGGTGCCTTTGCTGTTCCTCCAGAACATCACCGGCTTCATGGTGGGTAAAAAATACGAGAGCGAAGGCATCGCGCGCCACGGAGCCAAGATGGTCACCGCCGTGGCCACCGCCCAGGTGCCCAAGTTCACCGTGATCATCGGTGGCAGCTATGGCGCCGGCAATTACGGCATGTGTGGCCGCGCCTACAGCCCGCGCTTCCTCTGGATGTGGCCCAACGCGCGCATCTGCGTCATGGGTGGCGAGCAGGCCGCCGGCGTGCTGGCCACCGTCAAGCGCGACGGCATTGAAGCCAAAGGCGGCACTTGGAGCGCCGAAGAAGAGGCTGCCTTCAAGCAGCCGGTGCTCGACCAGTTCGGCCACCAGTCGCACCCTTACTACTCCAGCGCCCGCCTGTGGGACGACGGGGTGATCGACCCGGCCGATACGCGCCGCGTCCTCGGCCTGGCGCTCTCCGCCGCGCTCAACGCGCCGATTGGCGACCCGAAGTTTGGTGTTTTCCGCATGTGATGTGTATGATTTGTCGTTTTCATACACATTGAGGATTTTTTGTGCGAACCAATATCGTGATCGACGACAAGCTCATGGCCGATGTGATGGCCAGCGGTGACTTCAAAACCAAGCGCGAAGCGGTGGAGGAGGGCTTGCGCATGCTCAAGCGGCGCAAAGCGTATGCGGCCATCCGCGCTGCCCGGGGCACATTGTTCTGGGACGACTCGGACGAAGCCTGGGCCAAACACAGGGCTGAGCTTGCCAAGCAAGGCGCGGCCAACCCGGCGACAACCACCTTGCAAGAGCCTGCCGCACCCTACAACGCCGAGCCTGGTGAACAGTCATGACCCTGGTGGACTCCAGCGTCTGGATCGACTACTTCCGAGGCGACAAAAATGGCCAGACCGAATATCTCGATCTGCTGCTGGAAAGGTCAGAAGAAGAGTTGGGCGTTGCCGACCTCGTGGTGTTTGAGGTGCTGCGTGGCTTCACCGATGCCCGGGCACAACGGAAGGCGCAAGCATTGCTGCTCAGTACCAAGGTGGTTGACATTGGCGGGTTGGACAACGCATTGAGCGCGGCCAGCGTTTACCGTCGGCTGCGTGAACAAGGCCGCACCGTGCGCAGCCCCATCGACGTGCTGCTCGCCAGCTACTGCATGACGCACAACCACGTGCTATTGCACCGCGACGCGGATTTCGAATCGCTCAAGGGCCTGGGAGGACTGGATACATGGCCGCATTGAACGCATGGTGCGCCCACTGAATGCACCGGATCACCCTGACAACGACAACTACAACGACAACTACAACGATCGAGACAAACCCATGAGCGCCACCATCTACGACAACCCAGACCACGAGCTGTTGCGCGACCAGGTGGCCCGTTTTCTGGAGCTCGAGGTGGAGCCACACGCCGCAGTGTGGGAGGACACCGGCATGGTGCCGCGCGACGTGTTGCGCCGCATGGGGCAGGCCGGTTTGCTGGGCATCGCGTTCGAGGGCGAGTACGGCGGCGCCGACGCCGACGCCATGACCAACCTGGTGTTCGCCGAGGCGCTGTCGCAAAGCACGTTTGCCGGTTTCATCATCACCGTGCTCGTGCACACCGACATGGCCGGCCCGCACCTGCACCACGCCGGCACCCCTGCGCAGAAAGCGAAGTACCTGCCCAAGGTGACGGCGGGTGGGCTGATCACCGCGGTGGGCATCAGCGAGCCTGGCGCCGGATCGGACGTGGCCGGCATGCGCACCTCCGCGCGCCGGGAGGGTGATGAGTGGGTCATCAACGGCACCAAGATGTTCATCACCAACGGCGTGCACGGCGACCTGTACTTCGTGGCCGCCAAGACCGGTACCGCGCGACACGACATGTCGATGTTCATCGTCGAAAAAGGCACACCGGGTTTCACCGTGGGCCGCGCGCTCAAGAAGACCGGCTGGCTCTCCAGCGACACGGCCGAACTCGTGTTTGACAATTTGCGCATTCCCGCGGAGAACCTGCTGGGCGAAGAGGGCAAGGGTTTCTATTCG
>JACMKW010000519.1 GCA_014379885.1 Rhizobacter sp. | reverse complement strand
CGTTCACACCCTCTCAGATCAACGTGAGTTTTTCGTACAAGGTGGCGCGTGAGATGCCCAGCAGCCGTGAAGCCGCGAGCTTGTTGCCGCCCGTGGCAGCCAAGGCCTCGCGGATGGCGCGGGCTTCAAGTTCGGCAATCGCCTGCGGCAAGGGTTTGATGGCGGCGGGCAGCACTGTGGTTGCCATGCCGGCCACCACAGGCTGCACCGGCAGACGGCGCTCGGCGAGCGGCATGGCTTGCGCTTCGCCCGCGACCAGGCTTTTGAAATGGCTGGCGTTGAGCACCAGGTCATCGGTCATCAAGGTGGCCTGCTCCAGCACATTGCGCAGCTCGCGGATGTTGCCGGGCCATGTGTGTTGCGCCAGCAGGTCGAGCGCGTCGGCACTCAGCCCCTTGTGCGGCAGGCCGCTGCGACGGGCAATGTCTTCGGCCAGCGTCTCGACCAGTGCTTCCAGGTCGGCCATGCGCTCGCGCAACGCGGGCAGGCGAATGGGCAGCACGTTAAGGCGGTAGAACAGGTCGGCGCGGAACGTGCCTGCTGCCACCATGGCCGGCAGGTCGCGGCTGGTGGCGGCAATGATGCGCACGTCCACCCGCTGCACGGTGTTGCTGCCCAGAGGCTCCACCTCTTGCTCTTGCAGCACGCGCAGCAGCTTGCTTTGCAAGGCCAGCGGCATGTCGCCAATTTCGTCGAGAAAGAGCGTGCCGCCATCGGCCAGTTTGAACTTGCCTTCGCGGCCTTTGCGGTCAGCACCCGTGTAGGCGCCCGGGGCCACGCCGAAGAACTCGGCTTCGAGCAGCGTGTCGGGCACCGCGGCGATGTTCACACCGACAAAAGGCCGCGCGGCGCGCGCACTGGCCGCATGGATGGCATGGGCCAGCAGCTCCTTGCCAGTGCCGGTTTCACCGAGCAGCAGCACGGTGCTGTCGGTCTGCGCCACACGGCGAGCCTGGCGCTTGATCTCCATCGCCACTGCGCTGGTGCCGATGAAACTGGCCACGGTGTACTTGGGGCGGCGCTGCGCGGCGAGCTGCTGGCGCGCGTCATCCAACTCACGCTGCAGGCGGCTGAACTTGGTCATCAGCGGCTGCATGGTCGTCTCGGGGTGGTCGAGCAACACCATGCCCATGGCGCCGATCACCTCGCCTTGTTCGTTGCGCAGCGGCAAGCGGCTCACGAGAAAGGTGCCGGCCTGGTTGGTGAGCAAGTCCACCAGCATGGGCTGGCCGGTATCAATAACGTGCGCCATCAGCGTGTTGGGCACGACCTCTTCAACACGCCGGCCGACAAAGTCGGATTCTTCATGCCCCAGGTCGGGCAGAAAGCGCTTGTAGCCTTCGCTGATCCAGACGATGCGGTGGTTGCGGTCGACCACCATCATGCCCATGGCCGCTTGGGCCAGGGTGTCGAACATGCTTTGTGCGGCGAGCTTGAGCACGCCGTCGGCATCGGCTGGCAGGGAGGGGATCATGGGCGGCACTTTACTGCTGCCGGGATGACTTAGCCCTCGGGCACTTCCTTGGCAGCCACCGGCTCGACCACGGCAAACACGCCGCTGCAGCGCACCACCACCTTGTCGCCGACCCTGAGCTGGCATTCGGCAAACGACAGCCGTGCGCCGTGCTTGCGGATCTCGACGTGCGCTTCCAGCCAGTCGCCCACCTTGGCTGCGCCGATGAAGTCGGTGGAGAGGTTCACCGACACCATGGCAGCATGGGTTTTGCGGGTGATGTTCATGTTGCGGCCAAGCGCGCTGTCGGCCATCGTGACCAGCATGCCGCCGTGGGCGATGCCGCGCATGTTGGTGTGCTGCTGGTCGACGCGCAGCCCGACCACGACGGTGCCATGGGGCCCCGGCCGCTGGTAAATCGGGCCGGCGTGCATGAGCCACTGGCCGCCGGGAATCAGCGGGGTGAAGCCCTCGGGAACGGTCTCGTCAGCCATCTCTCAGAACCAGCTGTCCTGCATCTTCAGCGTGGAGTCGTTCAAGCTGCGCAACAGCTCGTGCTGAGGCCTGGTGCGCGGCAACTCCCACTCGAAGAACCAGTCGCAGGTGTGCAGCTTGCCGCGATAGAAGTGGGTGTCGGCCTCGCTTTTGGCGCCGGCGAGCGCGCGTGTCGCGACCAGGGCCTGGCGCAGCCATTGCCACGCCACGACGGTGTGGCCGAAGGCTTCCAGGAAGACCACCGAGTTCGCAAGCGCGAGTTCGCCGTTTTCCTTCAGCAGCGGGGCCACTGCACGCACCGTCTGCGTGACGTTGGACCACGCGATGTTGAGCGCATCGGCCTGCGCACTCAGGGTCTCGTAGGCGGAGGCTTCCTTGGCCGTCGCCGCCATTTCGCGGCCCAGCAATTCGAGCGCAGCGCCCTGCTGCATGACCACCTTGCGGCCCAGCAGGTCGATGGCCTGGATGCCATGCGTGCCCTCGTGAATCGGGTTGAGCCGGTTGTCGCGGTAGTACTGCTCAACGGTGTACTCGCGGGTGTAGCCATAGCCACCGTGGATCTGGATGGCCAGGCTGTTGGCCTCCAGGCACCACTGCGACGGCCAGCTCTTGACGATGGGAGTCAGCAAGTCCAGCAACAGGCCGGCCTCATTGCGCGCGGCCTCGCTCTCGCCCGTCTTCTGCTCGTCGACCAGACGCGCTGCGTACAAGCCCAGCGACAGCCCACCTTCCACATAGGCCTTCTGCGCAATCAGCATGCGGCGAATGTCGGCATGCTCAATCAGCTTCACCTGCGGCTCGGCCGGGTTCTTGCTGCCCGCACGACGACCCTGCGGCCGATCGCGCGCATAAGCCAGCGAGGCGAGGTAGCCGCGGTAACCCAGCATCACCGCGCCCATGCCCACACCGATGCGCGCCTCGTTCATCATGTGGAACATGCAGGCCAGGCCCTGGTGCGGCTGGCCGATCAGCTCGGCGACGCAGCGGCCTTTTTCGCCGAACGAAAGCATGGTGGATGTGGTGCCACGCCAGCCCATCTTGTGGATGAGGCCGGACAGCGCCACATCGTTGCGCGCGCCAAGCGAGCCATCGTCATTGACGTGGTACTTCGGGCAGATGAAGAGCGAAATGCCCTTCACGCCAGCCGGCGCGTCGGGCAGGCGGGCCAGCACCAGGTGGACGATGTTGTCGCTCAGCTCATGGTCACCACCCGAGATGAAGATCTTGTTGCCGGTGAGGTGGTAGCTGCCGTTCGCTTGCGGCACGGCGGCAGTGGTGATGTCGGAGAGGCTGGAGCCGGCTTGCGGCTCGGTCAGGCACATGGTGCCGAAGAAGCGGCCGCTGAGCAGGTGCGGCAGGTATTTCTTCTTTTGCGACTCGGTGCCGAAGCGGTTGATGACGTTCGCGTTGGCGATCGTCAGCCCCACATACGAGTTGGTGGCCGCATTGGCGCCCTTGAAGATGGCCGAGAAGGCCTGGCCCATCAGCACCGGCAGCTGCATGCCACCGAGCTCGTAGTCGTGTGTGGGCGCGATGAAGCCGGCCGCGCAAAATGCCCGGAGCGCTTCTTTCACCTCGGGAATGATGTGCACGCGCTCACCGTCGAAGGTGGGCTCGTTTTCATCCGACTTGCGGTTGTGCGTGGCGAACTTGTCGGTGGCAATCGCCGTGGCCGCGTCGAGCGCAGCCACGAAAGTCTCGCGGCTGTGGTCGGCGTGGCGCGGGCGCTTCGTCAGCGCCTCGGCTTCCAGAACTTCGAAGACCTGGAAGTCGAGGTCGCGGCGGTTGACGATGGAGTCGGTCATGGGGCTTGGGTTCGACCCTCAACCGCCGCGGTGTCATCCCGGCGAACGCCGGGATCCACTGCGTACCGATCGAGGTGTTACTTGACGCGTCAGTGGAATGCCAACGGTGGATCCCGGCGTTCGCCGGGATGACAATGAAGTCAGGCAGCCAGCAGCGAATCGCTGAACTTGCCCAAGTGGTGATCCACATCACCCAGCGTGGCGTTGATGACCGTCAGGCGCTTGAACAAGTGCGCCGCCATCAGCTCGTCGGTCACGCCCATGCCACCGTGCATCTGCACCGCGCCTTGGCCGACCGTGCGGGCCGATTGGCCGATGTAGGCCTTGGCGGCCGACACGTTGCGGCGGCGCTCGGCCACGTCTTTCTCGTCGACCTTCACCGCGGCCAACAGCGCCATCGCGCGGCCGTACTCGGCGGCCATGGCCATGTCGGCCATGCGGTGCTGCAGCACCTGGAACTTGCCAATGGGCTGGTCGAACTGCTTGCGGTTCTTGAGGTACTCAAGCGTCTGCGCATTCAGCGTCGTCATCACGCCCACGGCTTCAGCGCACAAGGCAGCAATGCCGCGGTCAATCGCGTGTTCGATGGCGGGCAGGGCCTGGTTGACTGCGCCAACCAATGCGTCGGCGGCGACCTTCACGTCCTTCAGGATCACTTCGCCGGCGCGCTGGCCGTCTTGTGTGCCGTACGGGCGGATGGTGAGGCCTGCTGCCTTGGCGTCGACCACGAACAGCGAGATGCCGTTGGCGTCGAAGGCCGAACCCGATGTGCGGGCCGAGACAAGCAGCTTGTTCGCCGACGGTGCGGCCAACACCACGGCCTTGTGGCCGGTGAGCGACCAACCGTCACCGTCTTTCTTGGCGGTGGTGGCAACGTGGTTCACGTTGTAGCGGGCACCCGACTCGTGGTGCGCCAGCGTGGCCAGCAACGTGCCTTGCGTGATGCCACCCAGCAGCGTGTCGCGCTGCGCGGGGCTGCCGATGTCGTTGATCAAATTGCCTGCGATCACCACCGAGGGGATGAAGGGCTCGAGCGCGAGTGCCGTGCCCAGCGTCTCGGCGATCAGCATGGTGTCGATGGCATTGCCACCCAGGCCGCCCGCTGACTCTGGGAACGGCAGGGCCAGCAAGCCCAGTTCGGCGTAGGTGGCCCAGGCCTGCTCGCTGTGGCCCAGTGCGCTCTTTGTGAGCGTGCGGCGCTGATCGAAGCTGTAGTCCTTGGCGAGGTAACGCTTCAGGCTGTCTTGAATCGCGGTTTGTTCTTCGCTGAGATTGAAGTCCATGGTGGTTCCTTGTATTCGTTGGTCAATCTCCGTTCGCCAGGCCCTTCGACAGGCTCAGGGCGAACGGTGATGTGCGATTCGTTCAGAGGCCCAGAATCATCTGGCTGATGATGTTCTTCTGGACTTCGGTTGAGCCGCCATAAATGGTGGTCTTGCGGGTGTTGTAGTACGCACCCGAAACAGCGGTCTCGCGTGCCGCGAAGAACTCGGTCAGCGGCTGCGGGTTGCCCGACAGGTCTTGCGCTTCACGCAGCCAAGGCACGCCGTAAGGGCCGAGCGCCATCATCGAGAGTTCGGTCAGCATCTGCTGGATCTCCGAGCCCTTGATCTTCAGCATCGAGGCCTCGGGGCCGGGCGCATGAGACTTGCCTTCTTGCGAGATGAGCTTGAGGTTGGTGATCTCGAGTGCCATCAGGTCCATCTCGACCTGGGCCAGGCGGTCGCGGAAGCGCTGGTCTTCAATCAGCGGCTTGCCGTTGTCGCCCGGCACCTTGCGGGCCAGTGACTTCAGGCGCTTGACGCCGACCTTGGAACGGCCCACGCCGGCAATGCCGGTACGCTCGTGGCCGAGCAGGAACTTGGCGTACGTCCAGCCCTTGTTCTCTTCACCGATGCGGTTTTCAACCGGCACGCGCACGTTGTCGAACCAGACTTCGTTCACCTCGTGCCCACCGTCGAGCATGATGATCGGCTTGACGGTGATGCCCGGCGTCTTCATGTTGATCAGCAGGAAGCTGATGCCTTCTTGCTTGCGGCCTTCGGTACTGGTGCGCACCAGGCAGAAAATCCAGTCGGCGTACTGGCCGAGCGTGTTCCAGGTCTTCTGTCCGTTGACGATGTAGTGCTCGCCGTCCTTGTCGGTGCCGAACACGGCGCGGGTCTTGAGCGAAGCGAGGTCGGAACCGGCGCCCGGCTCCGAGTAACCCTGGCACCACCAGTCTTCACCCGAGATGATGCGCGGCAGGTAGTGCGCCTTCTGCGCCGCGTTGCCGAAACGCATGATCACCGGCGCCACCATCTTCACGCTGAACGCCAACTGCATCGGCGTGCCGGCTTCGGCGCACTCTTCGTCGAAGATGTGGCGCTGCACCGCATTCCACCCAGTGCCACCGTATTCCTCGGGCCAGCTCGAAGCGCCCCAGCCATGTTCGTTCAGGATGCCTTGCCACTTGGTGATGTCTTCGGCCAGATGGCGCTCGCCCGAGCCGCCGCGGGTGCGCACCTCGGCTGGCAACTTGGCGGCGATGAAGCTGCGTACCTCATCGCGGAATTTCTGCTCTTCGGGGCTGTAGTCGAGATTCATGGATGTCTCCTGCGGCGCGTGACGCGTGAAGGGAAAAGAATGACGATGATTCTGCATCGCAAAACGCAGATTTGAAAATTGGAACTTACACCAATCACCTTGCGTGAATCGCGTTGTCCTGCCTGTCACACGAGCGACAAAGCCGTGATTCTGCGCCGGCTTCGATCGGGATTCACCTTGTTTACAAGCCGGCGCTCAGTGGCTACGATGATCGCCTTTGCAAAATAATGTTCCACAGTGCAGAACATTTAGCCGCATACCGCCAAACCGGGCGGGCGCACACCCTGGGTACGCCCCGGTTTGTGCAAGTCGCCGTCCCCGCCAGTGCCTTTCAGGAGCCTTCGCACATGAGCAATCAACCGACTTCCACCCAGTACGACGTTCGCGGCACCGTTGCCGTCGTCACACTGGCCAACCCGCCCGTGAACGGCTTGGGCTACTCGCTGCGCAGCGGCATCGTGGCCGGGCTCGACAAGGCCCTGGCCGATGACAAGGTCAAGGCCATCGTGCTGATCGGCAGCGACCGCGCCTTCTCGGGCGGCGCCGACGTGAAGGAATTCGGCACCGCCAAGGCCGGCATGGACCCGAACCTGGGCGTGGTGATCCGCGCGGTGGAAGACTCGACCAAGCCCGTCATCGCTGCCATCGGCGGCATGGCGCTGGGCGGCGGCCTGGAGCTGGCCATGGGCGCGCACTTCCGCGTGGCCAAGCCCGATGCACAACTCGGCCTGCCCGAAGTGAAGCTGGGCCTCTTGCCCGGCGCTGGCGGCACGCAGCGCCTGCCGCGCTTGATCGGCTTGGAAGCCGCACTCAACATCATCGTGTCGGGCGCACCTACCCCGGCCAAGAAGTTCGAAGGCACGCCACTGATCGACGCCATCATCGAAGGCGACTTGCTGGCCGGCGCCCTCGCCTTTGCCGAGAAGGCCGTGGCCGACAAGCTGCCGCTCAAGCGTGTGCGTGACCTGAAGGTCAAGGCGCCGGGCGCCGATGCCTTCTTGCAGTTCGCCCGCAACACCGTGGGTGCTGCCGCCAAGAACTTCCCGGCGCCACTGAAGTGCGTGGAGGCCGTGGCGGCTTCGGTCAGCAAGCCGTTCGACGAAGGCCTGAAGACCGAGCGCGAGCTGTTCATGCAGTTGATGGCCACGCCGGAGTCGCGTGCCCTGCGCCACATCTTCAACGCCGAACGTGCAGCGGCCAAGATCAGCGACATCCCTGAAGACACCAAGCTGCGTGACATCAAAAAGGTCGGCATGATCGGCGCCGGCACCATGGGTGTGGGCATCACGATGAACTTCATCAACGTGGGCATTCCCGTGGCCCTGCTCGAAATGAAGCAGGAAGCGCTCGACAAGGGCCTGGCCACCATCCGCAAGAACTACGAAAACACCATGGCCAAGGGCAAGCTCACGCAAGCCCAGCTCGACGAGCGCATGGCACTGGTCACCCCCACGTTGGCGTATGACTCGTTCAAAGACGCCGACCTGGTGATTGAGGCCGTATTTGAAGAGATGGGTGTCAAGGAAAAGGTTTTTAAAGAACTGGACCGCGTGATGAAGCCGGGCGCCATTCTGGCCTCCAACACCTCCACGCTGGACGTCG
>JACMKW010000518.1 GCA_014379885.1 Rhizobacter sp. | reverse complement strand
GCATGGCTGCGTGATGCCGGGTTGCCGAAATGTTCGCGCAACCACGGAATCATCGCGTCCACTACGCGCTGGTCGACCGGCGTGGTGGCGCCATAGTCCATATAGATCGGGAAGTGCGGGCTCATGTCCATGGCGGTACTGCGAGGAGCAAAATTACTTGTTGAAGGCGTTGCCCAGGGCGAACACAGAATTGGGCGCGGTGATCTTGATGGGCTTGACGACCGGCTGGGACGAGATGGCGCGCTTGACCGGGTGCTCCTCGATAGAGATGCCCTTGGCCAGTTGCTCTTCAACCAACTTGCGCAGCGAGATGGAATCGAGGTACTCGATCATCTTGGAGTTGAGGCTTGCCCACAGGTCGTGGGTCATGCAGCGGCCCGAGTCTTCGCCCATGCAGTTCTCTTTGCCACCACAACCGGTGGCGTCAATGGGTTCATCGACGGCAACGATGATGTCGGCAACGGTGATTTCTTCAGACTTGCGTCCTAGCGAGTAACCGCCGCCCGGGCCACGCGTGCTTTCAACCAGCTCGTGGCGACGCAGCTTGCCGAACAGCTGCTCAAGGTAGGACAGCGAGATCTGCTGACGGCCGCTAATGGCAGCCAGCGCGACGGGGCCTGTGTTCTCGCGCAAGGCGAGATCAATCATGGCGGTAACGGCAAAACGGCCTTTGGTGGTCAAACGCATGAAATCCTCCTGGTGCCGGTGACAGCACAAAATCAATGAAAGCGATCAATGGTGGCTTCACGCTTTTCGAGCCCCGCCGATCAGGCGGGATAACCCTCGGTTTGTTCCCGACAGGTTTACTCAAGTATAGCTGAGACCTACTGATTCGGTCGGCATTGGGTCAGGAAGTTCCCCCACTGCCAGCAAGCTTTTCTTCGTGCAAAAAGGCGATGAAACCATCGCAAGCGTCTTCAACCAAGTCCAACACGTGCTCAAAGCCATCGGAGCCACCTTGGTAGGGATCCGGAACTTGGTCGACCCGGTGGGTGCGGGCATGCTCGGTGAGGCGCCCCAGCTTGGTGCGGTGCTGTGCTGGACACCGCTCTTCTAAAAGGGCCAAGTTGTCTCGATCCATCGCCAAAATGAAGTCGAAGGACTCGAAGTCGGCCGGCGAGACCGCCCTCGCCCGCAGCGCCGTCAGGTCATGGCCACGCCGCCGGGCATGAGCCACTGAACGAGGATCGGGCGGCGACCCGGCGTGCCAGGCATGCGTGCCGGCGGAGTCGACGACCACCGCATCACCCAGCCCCGCCAGTGCAAGCTTGTTACGCAGCACCGCTTCGGCCGTGGGCGATCGGCAGATGTTTCCCATGCAGACCATCAGCACGCGCAGTTTTTTGCTCACTTGCCCGCACTCTGGATCGGCACGATGTTGTCGGTGCCTGCCGCGCCAAAGGCTTGCTCGCGCAACATCGCCAGCTGATCACGCACACGAGCGGCTTTTTCAAACTCAAGGTTGCGGGCGTGCTCAAGCATCTGCTTCTCGAGCTGCTTGATGCGCTTGCCCAGGTCTTTCTCTGACAAGACCTCGATAGCAGCAGCCTCAAGATCTCTTTGCTGACCCTTGGTCTTTTCCGAGTAAACACCGTCGATCAGATCCTTCACCTGCTTCTGGATGCTGCGTGGTGTGATGCCATGTTCAGTGTTGTGAATGATCTGCCGTGCGCGGCGGCGCTCGGTTTCGCCCAAGGCGGCGCGCATCGAATCGGTGATCTTGTCGGCATACAGGATGGCCTTGCCATTGAGGTTGCGCGCTGCACGGCCGATCGTCTGGATCAGCGAGCGCTCGGAGCGTAGAAAGCCTTCCTTGTCCGCATCGAGTATGGCCACGAGAGACACCTCGGGAATGTCCAGCCCCTCTCGCAGCAGGTTGATGCCCACCAGCACGTCGAACGCACCCAGGCGCAGGTCACGCAAGATCTCCACACGCTCCACCGTGTCGATGTCGCTGTGCAGGTAGCGCACTTTGACTCCGTTGTCGGCCAGGTAGTCGGTGAGCTGCTCGGCCATGCGCTTGGTCAGCGTCGTGATCAAGACCCGCTCGTTCTTCTCGACTCGGTCACGGATTTCTTGCAACACGTCGTCTACCTGGTGGGTCGCTGGCCGAACTTCCACGAAAGGATCGATCAACCCGGTGGGTCGCACCAACTGCTCGACCACTTGGCCGGAGTTCTCCTTCTCGTAGTTCGCCGGTGTGGCCGAGACGAACATCACCTGGCGCATCTTCTTCTGGAACTCTTCGAACTTGAGCGGCCGGTTGTCCAGCGCCGACGGCAAGCGAAAGCCGTACTCCACCAACGTGGTCTTGCGCGCCCGGTCGCCGTTGTACATGCCGCCGAACTGGCCGATCAGCACGTGGCTCTCGTCGAGGAACATCAGCGCGTCTTCGGCGAGGTAATCCACCAGCGTCGACGGCGGCTCGCCGGGCGCGGCGCCCGACAGATGGCGCGTGTAGTTCT
>JACMKW010000517.1 GCA_014379885.1 Rhizobacter sp. | reverse complement strand
GCGACCGCAGAGCACGTCGCCAAGCAGTTCATGGAGGTGCTGATCGCCCCGACCTTCACACCCGAGGCGCTGGCCATCTTCGCAGCCAAGAAGAACGTGCGCGTGCTGCAGATCGCGTTGCCAAGCGGCGGCACGACCGCTTGGGAGCAGGGTCGCAACGCGCAAGACGTGAAGCGCATCGGCTCGGGCCTGCTGATCCAGAGCGCCGACAACCACGAGCTGAAGCTGTCCGACCTGAAGGTCGTCACGAAGGCCCAGCCCACACCGCAGCAGCTGCAAGACATGCTGTTCGCCTGGACGGTGGGCAAGTACGTGAAGAGCAACGCCATCGTCTTCTGCGCCGGTGGCATGACGCTGGGCGTGGGGGCCGGCCAGATGAGCCGGCTGGATTCGGCACGCATCGCTGGCATCAAGGCCGAGGCCGCTGGGTTGTCGTTGAAGGGTTCCGCTGTGGCGAGTGATGCCTTCTTCCCGTTCCGCGACACGCTGGACGAGTTGGTGAAGGCCGGTGCCACGAGCGTGATCCACCCGGGTGGCAGCATGCGCGACGAAGAAGTGATTGGCGCGGCCAACGAGCACGGCATTGCCATGGTGCTGACAGGTGTTCGTCATTTCAGACACTGATCACGCATGACGCGCCCCGAAGCCGCCGGCCTGCTGCTGGCCTTTCTCGCGCGCCTCATCACAGGCGCGCAAGGCCACTGGTACGGCAGCCCGCCCAAGGCCGAGCAGCGCATCTACTTCGCCAACCACCAGAGCCACTTCGACTGGGTGCTGATCTTGGCGGCGCTACCGCGCGACTTGCGTGCACAGACGCGCCCCATCGCGGCGCGCGACTACTGGACTGCGTCACCCTTCAAACATTGGCTCACACGCGAAGTGTTCAACGCGGTCTACGTGAGTCGCGTGAGAACGGACGACGAAGACCCGTTGGAGCCGCTGGCCGAGGCGTTGCGCAACGGCGATTCGCTCGTCATCTTTCCCGAAGGCACACGCGGCAACAAGGGCGAGCCGCAGGCGTTCAAGGCCGGGCTGTACCACCTGGCCGAGCAGTTCCCTGACGTGCAACTCATCCCGGCGTGGATCGACAACGTGCAGCGTGTGATGCCCAAGGGCGAAGTGGTGCCGGTGCCCATCCTCTGTTCGGTGACTTTCGGTGCCCCGATCCAGTTGCAAGCGGGCGAAGACAAGCGCACGTTCCTCGCACGCGCCCGTGATGCAGTTGTCGCCCTCAGCAAAGTGGCCAGCTCATGAGCTCCTGGTTGCGCAGCCTCACCCCATCGCAGCAGGTCGGCCTGCTGTTCGTCATCATCTTCGGCGTGTTGTCGCTCGCCACGGTGTCGGCCTTTGCCAAGTCACTGGTCGGCATGCCCGCCGACAAACAAGAGGCCTACGAAAACATGCGCCGCGATCTGCGCGCACTGTGGGTAGGCACCGTGCTGTTCTGGGTGGCCTGGGCCACCGGTGCATTCGTCTCCACCTTGCTGTTTGCGGTGGTGTCGTTTCTCGCGCTGCGCGAGTTCATCACGCTCACCCACACCCGGCGCGGCGACCACCGCGCACTGCTGGCAGCTTTTTTCTTCGTGCTGCCGGTGCAGTACCTGCTCGCCGGCGGGCAGTACTTCGACCTGTTCAGCGTCTTCATTCCCGTCTACGCGTTCGCGGCGTTGCCGATGCTGGCGGTGCTGGGCAATGACGCTACCCGCTTTCTCGAACGTGCGGCCAAGATCCAGTGGGGCACGATGGTCTGTGTCTACGGCATGAGCCATGCACCTGCCTTGCTGCTGCTGGAGTTTCCGGGCTATGAAGACCGCGGCGCCTTCCTGGTGCTGTACCTGGTGGCGGTGGTGGTGAGCGCACAGATTGCGCAAACCTCGGCCAGCTTGCGCCTGCGGCGCCGGCCGGTGGCGCGCCAGATCAGCCGCAACTTTTCGTGGCGCGCCTGGGCGCTGGGCGCATTGGCGGGTGGCCTCGCAGGTGGCCTGCTGTTCTGGATCACCCCGTTCAAGGCACCGCAGTCCATCTTCATCGGCTTCGTGGCGGGCGGTTGCGGCACGCTGGGCGCGCTGGTGATGCAAGCCTTGAAGCGCGATGCCGGCGTGCGGCATTGGGGCAGCCGCGCGTCGGTGACTGGGGCGGTGGGCTTGCTCGATCAGAT
>JACMKW010000516.1 GCA_014379885.1 Rhizobacter sp. | reverse complement strand
GGCGACCGCGCCGACCTGCGCAATGACGGCGGCACCGGCCTGGGCCTGGCCATTGCACGCGAAATTGTCGAACGCCTGGGCGGCACGCTCACCGCGGCTTCACGCCCCGCGGTCGACGGCACGTGCTTTACCGTGCGCCTGGCGGCCTGAACGCTACTTGGGGAAGGGCCCGCCGCGCAGCTTGGCGCCGGCCTTGACACCGCGCTTGGCGAACCAGCCCTGGTTCATTTCCAGCGCATAGCGCACCGGCGCGGTTGAACAGTGGCTCTGGTCTGAGCGCGGCGACATCTCGGCAATGTTGACGATGCTGCCGTCGTCGGCAATGAAGGCAATGCTCAGCGGGATCAGCGTGTTGCGCATCCAGAAGCAACGCGGGCTGCTGTGGTCGTTGACGAACAGCATGGCTTCGTTGCTGCCCATCTCGCGGCGGAACATCATGCCGGTGGCCTGCTGCTCGGGAGTGACGGCCAGCTCGGCCTTGATGCGGTGGATGCCCAGCGTCAGCTCGGTCAGTGGCAGCCGCGGTTGCGGCACTTCCTGCGCCACCGCACCGGCCCACGCCACGGCAACGGCAAGCACTGCATTCTTGAGTCTGATCATGGCGTAATTATCAACAGCGCCGGAATGACAAAGCCCAGCTTGTTCATCACGAACGGCCTTTCCAAGGTTTCGGAATCTGCCCGCCTGCAACCCGCAGGCCCATCCGCAACGCTGGCGCCCGCGAGCCGGCCGACAAGCCGTGCTGGCATAGAATTTCGGGCTTCCCCCAACGCAGTGTCCCGCCAGGAGACCCCACAGCATGTACCAGCACATCAAGGTGCCCCAGGGTGGCCAGAAGATCAGCGTCAACGCCGACTTCTCGCTGAATGTGCCCGACCAGCCCGTCATTCCGTACATCGAGGGCGACGGCACCGGACTGGACATCACCCCGGTCATGCTGAAGGTGGTGGACGCCGCAGTGGCCAAGGCCTACGGCGGCAAGAAGAAGATTCACTGGATGGAGGTTTACGCCGGCGAAAAGAGCACCAAGGTCTACGGGCCCGATGTGTGGCTGCCCGAAGAAACGCTGCACGCAGTGCGCGACTACGTGGTCTCGATCAAAGGCCCGCTCACCACACCCGTGGGCGGTGGCATCCGCAGCCTGAACGTGGCACTGCGCCAGGAGTTGGACCTGTACGTCTGCCTGCGGCCGATCCAGTATTTCAAGGGTGTTCCGAGCCCGGTGAAAGAGCCCGAAAAGACCAACATGGTCATCTTCCGTGAGAACTCGGAAGACATCTACGCCGGCATCGAGTACGAAGCCCAGAGCGACAAAGCCAAGAAGCTCATCAAGTTCCTGATCGACGAGATGGGCGTCAAGAAAATCCGCTTCCCCGACACCAGCGGCATCGGCATCAAGCCCGTGTCGATCGAAGGCACCGAGCGCCTGGTGCGCAAGGCGCTGCAGTACACCATCGACAACGACAAGCCCAGCATGACGCTCGTGCACAAGGGCAACATCATGAAGTTCACCGAGGGTGGTTTCCGCGACTGGGGCTACGCGCTGGCGCAGAAGGAGTTCGGCGCCGAGCTGATCGACGGCGGCCCGTGGTGCAAGTTCAAGAACCCGAAGACCGGCAAGGAAATCACCGTCAAGGACTCGATCGCCGACGCCTTCCTGCAACAGATCCTGCTACGCCCGGCCGAGTACAGCGTGATCGCGACGCTCAACCTGAATGGCGACTATGTGTCGGACGCCCTGGCGGCC
>JACMKW010000057.1 GCA_014379885.1 Rhizobacter sp. | reverse complement strand
TCCGTGCCCTCGACAAGTCGTAGGGCGTTAACTCCACGGTGACCTTGTCACCTGGAAGGATGCGGATGTAGTGCATGCGCATCTTTCCCGAAATGTGTCCGAGCACCACGTGCCCGTTTTCCAACTTCACGCGAAACGTTGCGTTGGGAAGGTTTTCAACCACCTCTCCCTGCATCTGTATCGCGTCGTCTTTCGACATCCCATCAACCGCCAAGGGATGTCTTGAAATTCGCTTTCTTCAGCAATGATTCGTACTGCTGGCTCATCAGGTAGTTCTGCACCTGGGCCATGAAGTCCATCGTCACCACGACGATGATTAGCAGGGACGTTCCACCAAAGTAGAACGGCACGTTGTATTTGAGGATCAGGAACTCGGGCAGCAGGCAGACGAACGTGATGTACACGGCGCCAGCGAGGGTGAGGCGGACCAAAATCTTGTCGATGTAGCGCGCAGTCTGTTCGCCCGGACGAATACCCGGGATGAACGCACCGCTCTTTTTCAGGTTGTCGGCGGTCTCACGGCTGTTGAAAACAAGCGCCGTATAGAAAAAGCAAAAGAACACGATGGCGCTGGCGTACAGGAGCACGTAGATCGGCTGGCCGGGCGTCAGCGACGACGCGATGTCCTTGAGCCAGCGCAGGCTGTCGCCCGTCGCGAACCAGCTCACCACCGTGGTGGGCAGCAGGATGATCGACGACGCGAAGATCGGAGGAATCACGCCGGCCATGTTCAGCTTGAGCGGCAGATGCGACGACTGGCCACCGTACACCTTGTTGCCGACCTGACGGCGCGCGTAATTCACAAGGATCTTGCGTTGGCCGCGCTCGACGAACACCACGAACCACGTCACCAGTCCGACCAGCGCGACGATGAAGATCGACGCCAGAATGCTCATCGCACCCGTGCGCACAAGCTCGAGCAACCCGCCGATCGCGCTGGGACGCCCCGCGGCGATGCCGGCGAAGATGAGGATCGAAATACCGTTGCCCAAGCCGCGCTCGGTGATCTGCTCACCCAGCCACATCAGGAACATGGTGCCGGCCGTCAGGCTCACCATTGCCGTCATGCGAAAGCCGAAGCCTGGATTGTTCACCAGGCCGGCCGAGCCTTCCAGCGCGAGGGCGATGCCCATCGACTGGAACAGCGCCAAGCCCAGCGTGCCGTAGCGCGTGTACTGCGTGATCTTGCGTCGGCCGGCTTCGCCTTCCTTCTTCAGCTGCTCGAACGTTGGCACCACATAGGTGAGCAACTGCATGATGATCGAGGCCGAGATGTAGGGCATGATGCCCAGCGCGAAGACGGTGAAGCGTGACAGCGCCCCGCCCGAGAACATGTTGAACAGCGACAGGATCCCGCCCTGCTGGCCCTTGAAAAGCTGCGCGAGCTGGTCGGGGTTGATGCCGGGCACGGGAATGTGCGCGCCGATGCGATAGACGACCAGCGCGAGCAAAAGGAAGACCAGACGGCGACGCAGGTCGCCGTACTTGCCGGTCTTCGCGATTTGTGCAGCGCTAGTTGCCACTACGTACCTTTTTCAACTGCTGTTTGCTTCAGGCGACAGAGCCGCCCGCAGCTTCGATGGCGGCCTTGGCGCCCGCGGTCGCGGCGATGCCGTTGAGCTTGACCTTGGCCTTCAGCTCGCCGGACTTGATCACCTTGACGTTCTTCACCATCTCGCCGACCAGGCCGGCTTGTTTGAGAATCAAGAGATCGACTTCAGCCGCGCCTAGGCGCTCGAGGGCGGCCAGCGTGACTTCGCCATTGAACTTGGCCGTTTGCGACTTGAAGCCACGCTTCGGCAGGCGGCGCTGCAGCGGCATCTGGCCGCCTTCGAAACCAACCTTGTGATAGCCGCCCGCACGGGACTTCTGGCCCTTGTGGCCGCGACCCGCGGTCTTGCCCAGGCCGGAGCCGATTCCACGTCCGACGCGGCGCTTGTAATGCTTGGCGCCTTCTGCAGGCTTGAGGTTATTCAGTTCCATGATCAGAGCACCGCCACGAGGTAATCGATCTTGTTGATCATCCCGCGCACGGCCGGGGTGT
>JACMKW010000056.1 GCA_014379885.1 Rhizobacter sp. | reverse complement strand
CCATCGCCCATCTGCACGATGGCCGCTTGCTGGAGCGTGCTTACCTTGGCACGGCCCTCGCGCACCGATTCCAATGTGGCGCAGGCCATCGCTTCGCGGCCTTTCCGCACAGCCTCTTCAGGGGTGGTTGGTGCGGTAGCTGTGTCGTCGATTCCCGCAAGCTTGGGTTGAGCCGTGCCCACGAAGTGGCTCACGCCAAAGGCGGTGTTTGCCTCTCCAAGCGCTACGTCGACGTCAAAGACAAGTTGCGCTGGCAATGCCATCTTGGCCACCGCTGGATGGCATCGCTCGACACGGTAGGGCGGAGCGCGTGGTGCCACGCCTGCGCCCACCACCGAAACCCCGACGAGATGCTGGCCATGGTCAGCGCCGCTGCACGGGCTCGAGGCGGGCGTCTGCTGTCGCCCCGCTATGTCAACAGCCGGACCAAGCTGGACTTCCAATGCCGCGCCGGGCACGAATGGTCGGCCGCGCCGGCCCATGTCTTGCACGGCACATGGTGCCCGCGCTGCGCAGGGTGGCACCGCACGCCCGCCGAGCAGCTTGAGCGCTTGCGTCAATTCGCCAAGCAACAAGGTGGGCAGCTGCTCAGCGACCAGTACGTCGACAACAACACCAAGCTCCGCCTGCGCTGCAGCCTCGGCCATGAATGGAGCGCTGTGCCCAGCAGCCTTTTCCAAGGGCATTGGTGCGGGCGATGCGCGCACTTGCGTCGCCGAACCCACGAACACGGCAAGTCGCCCGCCCGGCGGATTCTGAACCGCTGACTGAGCCCACCCCTGGGATTCGCACCGGCAGGCACCGGTTGCAGCTTGTGACACATGCCTTCTCGCCCATTCGGGGGGTGTCTCACCTCTGCGCGGTATTGCCTTCTAGACTTCGGCACGCGCGAACGCACGCCCAACCTGTGACGGGCCCGCCTCAGTCGAAAGAACGCAAACATGAACCTCCAAGAAGCCTTCAGCCGCCTGAAGGCCGCGCTGAACATCAGCCAGCATAAGCGCCTGCTGCAACTGGAGACGGCATTGCCCAGCGCCACCCTCGTGGTCGAGCGAGCCCAATGGCGCGAGAACGTCAGCGGCTTTGATCAGCCCACGGCATTGGCCCCACTCATCGCCACAGTCGATTGCCTGAGCACCAGCGCCCACCTCGAACTCAAGGCCCTGATCGGTGAGCAGATGAGCCTGCGCGTGATGTGCGCCGATTCTTCATACCGCACCTTCCACGGCTACGTGGCCGAAGCCGCCCAACTCGGCAGCGACGGCGGCCTCGCCCGCTACCGCCTGCAACTGGTCGCCTTCACCCACCTGCTCGGCCTGCGCCAAGACAGCCGCGTCTTCCTCGGGCGGCGCGCCGACGAGATCATCAGCACCGTCTTGCGCGCCTACCCGCAAGCCAACTTCAGGCTGGAGCTGAGCCCCGAAGCCCTGGCCGATGCGCCAGTGCGCGGCACCACCACGCAATACCGCGAGACAGACGCCGCCTTTGTCACCAGGTTGCTCAGCGAAGAAGGCTGGAACCACCGCCTCGACCACAGCGACGACGGCAAACCCCTGAGCGAAGCCAAAGCCGCCAAACACTGCCTCGTCATCAGCGACGCCCAAGCCCAACGCCCCGACCTCGGCGCCCTGCGCTTCGGCAAACCCGACGTGCGCCGCTCCGGCCTGCCCGAAGACACCATCACCTCGATTGCCCTTGAGCGCAGCGTGCAGCCCAACGCCGTGACGCAAGCTGCGTGGGACGCCCGCCAACTGGCCGGCGTCAGCGCCGAAGTGCGCAGCGCCCTGGACGGCGGCGAGTTGCCCACGCTTGAGATCTACGACGGCCGAGGCGAGCGCCGCTTTGCGCAGCACGCGCAAGGCGAAGACACAGCCCACAGCCCACTGGCCGACACCCAAGCCGCGCTGGCACTCGCGCGCCACGAGCTGGCCATCAAAACCCTGCACGGCGACAGCGCCGTGCGCACCCTCACCCCCGGCGCCAACTTCCACCTCACCGAGCACAGCCTGTTCGGCAACCAGCCCGGCCGCGACGACAACCAGTTTGTGGTGCTCAGCGTGCAGCACGAAGCCGCCAACAACCTCGGCTCAGAAGCCGCGCAGTTGCTCAAGAGCACCGAGCTCGAAGCTGGCAGCTACTGCAACCACTTCCGGGCCGCGCCCGCTGCCGCCACGCTGGTGCCCCCGCACATCCGCAAACCCCCGGCCCCCGGCGTGCAAACCGCCCTGGTGGTCGGCCACTCAAGCGACACCGTCACCACCGAGCGCGATTTGCGCGTGCGCATCCAGTTCCCCTGGCAGCGTGGCAAGGCCCCCTTGGCCGGTGGCCTCTCGGGCCCGCTCACCCCTGGCCAAGAAGAGACCGGCCACGCCCCCGGCGACGCCGCCGCCTCGCAATGGGTGCGTGTGGCCCAGGCCAGCGCCGGGGCCAACTGGGGTGCGATCTTTGTTCCGCCGGTCGGCACCGAGACCTTGGTCGAATTCATCGACGGCGACATCGACCGCCCGATCATCGTGGGCCAGCTGCACAACGGCCAAGATGCCCAGCCCTGGCCGGCCGGCGTAGACAGTGGCGCCAACCACCCCGGCACCCTGTCGGGCTGGCAAAGCCGCAACCTTGACGGCCAAGGCAGCAACCAATGGCTGATCGACGATGCCACCCACCAGCTGCGCATGCGCCTGGCCAGCTTCAGCCAGGGCAGCCCGTACAGCGAACTCAGCCTGGGCCACCTCATCAGCCAGGGCGCCAAGAGCAGCCAGCGCGGCGCGTGGTTGGGCAGTGGCTTCTACGCCCACACCGAAGGCTGGGCCACGCTGCGTGCGGGCCAGGGGATCTTGCTCAGCTGCAGCTCACGCCCCGGCAGCTACGGCAGCGCCCAGGGCACGCAGATGGATGCACAAGAGGCCGTCGCCCAGCCCAGAAGGTGCGCGCCATGGAAAACGTGAACATCTGCGACGCCAAGACCCGGCTGTCTCAACTGGCCGACAAAGCCGCTTCGGGGGAGGACGTGGTGCTCTGCCGCAATGGCCAACCGCTGGTGCGCATCACCCGGCTGAAAGCGCCAAAGCGTCGCATCAAGTTTGGTCTGCTCAAGGGCAGGCTGACTGTGCCGCCAGGTTTCGACGCACCGTTGCCTGACGACGCACTTGCTGGCTTTGAGGAGCGTTGATGCGGTTGCTGCAACTGCCGTCAGTCGCTCCGTCACAGGAATGCGAACGGCCTGAACTCACTTGCCGGGTTCGGTCGCCTTCGCTTCTTCAGCTCGCTTGGCCGCTGCCGCGCGCAGTGCCATCAGCTTCTCCCGCGGGTTCTCGTTGGCCTTCGCCTCGTGCAACTTCATCTCGCCGATGAAACGGCTGGGCACACCTTGAATCGTGTCGCGGCCCTTCTTGCGACGGCGCAGCACGTTCACCGCCAGCGTGCGTCGCGCGCGCGTGATGCCCACGTACATCAACCGGCGCTCTTCTTCGAGCCGCTCGGGTGTCATCTCGTCGTCTTCGCTCTTGAAAGGCAGCAGCCCTTCGTTCACACCGGCCAGCATCACGTGCGGCCACTCCAGGCCCTTGCTCGCGTGCAGGGTGGAGAGCGTGACCACGTCTTGTTCGTCGCCGCGCT
>JACMKW010000055.1 GCA_014379885.1 Rhizobacter sp. | reverse complement strand
GCCTCGCTTCATACCGACAACACCTGGAGACACGATGACTCGCCGTCGCATTCTTTCTGCCGTGCTGCTGGGCCTTTGCATGGCTGGCGCAGCCATGGCCCAGACCAAGACCCAGCTGCGCATCTCCACGCCCGCCGTCACCGAAGACTGGCACGCCAAGATGTGGACGGTGTTCAAGGACGAGTTGGAGAAATCGGCGCCCGGCCAGTTCGACGTGCAGATCCACCTGAACGGCGCGCTCTTCAAGCAGGGTGCCGAATCCACCGCCATGGCGCGGGGCAGCCTGGAGATGGCGGCCATGTCGGCGCAAGACATTGCCAAGATCCTGCCCGAGTACGCGATCTACACCGCTGGCTATTTGATTCGCGACCCGGCGCATTTGAAGAAAGTGTTCAACGGCCCCATCGGCGACGAGCTTGCCAAGGCGGTGGCGGCCAAGATGGATGTGCAGCTGCTCAACGTGGCCTATCTCGGCACCCGCCAGCTGGCCTTGCGCGAGCCGCGCAAGGTAGAGACACCGGCTGACCTGAAAGGCGTGAAGCTGCGCATGCCAGCCACCAAGGAGTGGCTGTTCCTCGGCGAGGCGCTGGGCGCCACCGCCACGCCCATGGCGTTTGGCGAGGTGTACCTGGCGCTCAAGACCGGCACCATCGACGGCGAAGACAACCCTTTGCCCACGGTGCGCTCGGCCAAGTTCCATGAAGTGACGAAGCAGATCGTGCTTACCAGCCACCTGGTCGATGGCCTCTTCATCACCATCGCCAGCAAGACCTGGAAGGCGCTCACGCCGGAGCAGCAAACCAAGATCCGCGCCGCGGCTTTGGCGGCCGCGAAGTACAACGACGACAACCGCATTCAAGACGAAGCCCAGTTGATCGACTTTTTCAAAAAAGAAGGCCTGCAGGTCACCACCCCAGATGTCGACGCCTTCCGCAAGGCGGTGCAGGCCAAGTACCTGGCCTCCGAACAAGCCAAGACCTGGCCTGCCGGTCTGCTGGACCGCATCAACGCGTTGAAGTAGGGCATGCGCCGGCATCTTGAGCGGGTGGCGCAGGCCGTCGCGGCGACCCTCTTCGCACTGCTGTTTCTCACCTTTGTGCTCCAGGTGGGCGCGCGCTTTCTGTTCGATCGCCCGCTCGCCTGGTCAGACGAGCTGGTGGTGATTCTGTACATCGCGATGGTGTTCTGGTCGGCGGCCGTGCTGCTGAAAGAGCGTGAGCACGTCATGTTCGACCTGGTCTACGCCGCCTTGCCGAAGCAGGGCCAGCGCGTGATGGCACTGCTGGGCGCGGTGCTGATGGCGGGCCTGATGGGTGTGCTGCTGCCCTACGCCTTCGACTACGTGCGCTTCATGCACCGCGAGCCGACTGCGGTGCTGGGCGTGCCGTTTTCCATCGTGTTCGCCCCCTTCCTGCTCTTCGTGCTGGCGATGGTGGTGATGTACCTGCGCAAGGCCTGGCGCCTGTTGTCGCGTGATTGGGAGCAAGCGCTGTGAGCCTCGCCTTGACAGTGCTGCTTGGCATGCTCTTTGTGACGCTGCTGCTGCGTCTGCCCATCGGTTTTGGCATGTTGGCCAGCGGCATCGCCTACCTGCTGGTGAAGGGCCAAGACGTGGGCCTGGTGGCCGAACAGGTGCTCAACGGCCTGTACAGCAGCTACGTCCTGCTCGCCGTGCCGCTCTTCATCTTTGCGGCCGGCATCATGAACTCCGGAACCATCAGCGACCGCCTGTTCGAGTTTGCTCAGGTGCTGGTGGGACGCCTGCGCGGCGGGCTGGCGCAGGTCGACATCATTGCAAGCGTGATCTTCTCGGGCATGAGCGGCAGCGCCATTGCCGACGCCGCCGGCCCCGGCCTGGTGAGCATCCGCGCGATGACCAAGCACGGCTACTCGCCCGCCTTTGCAGGCGCGATCGTGGCGGCCTCGGCCACCATCGGGCCGATCATTCCGCCCTCGATTCCGCTGGTGATCTATGCGCTGGTGTCTGACACCTCGGTGGGCGCCCTGTTTCTCGGCGGCGTGATCCCCGGCCTGCTGATGGCTGCGGCGCTGATGGTCGGCGTGCAGGTGGTGGCCAAGCGCCGCAACCTGCCGCGTGGCAAGGCGTTGCCGTTGAAAGAGTTGCCGCAGGTGCTGTTGCGCGGTGCCTTGCCGATCTCGTTGCCAATCGTGCTGCTGGGCGGCATCTACACCGGCATCTTCACGCCGACCGAGGCGGCTGCGGTGGCGGCCTTGTATGCGCTCTTTCTCGCGACGGTGGTGTACCGCGCGCTGGATCTGCGCCGCTTCTACGAGGTACTGCTGGAGTCGTCGAAGTCGAGCGCCTCGGTCACGCTGATCGTGGCCGCGGCCTTTTTCATCAACTACGCGTTTGCCGCCGAGAACGTGCCGGCCGCGCTGGCGGCCTGGCTCAACACCTTCAGCCTCTCGCCGCTGGGTTTTCTGCTCGGCGTGAACCTGCTGTTCCTGGTGCTGGGCTGCTTTCTCGACACCTCCATCATGCTGCTGGTGCTGGTGCCGATTCTGCTGCCCACGGCGCGCCTGCTGGGTGTCGACTTGGTGCACTTCGGCGTGATGGTGGTTGTCAACATGATGATCGGCATGGTGACGCCACCGTTTGGCATGCTGCTGTTCGTGATCAATGCGCTGGCCGGCGTGCCGCTCAAGGAGATGATCCGCGAGAGCTGGATCTTCATTGGCGTGCTGATCGTGGCGCTGCTGATCATCACGCTCTTCCCGCAGACCGTGCTGTGGTTGCCGCAGGCGATGGGCTATGCCGGCAAGTGATCACTGGGTGCGCAGTTTGATCAATGGCTGCTGTGGCAGGCGAACTCGATGTTGTGGCCGTCCGGGTCACGAACGAAAGCAGCGTAGTAGCTCGCGTGGATGTGGGGCATGAGTTTGGGTTCGTTGATGCGTACGCCTCCCGCCAGCAAGGCCTGCTGGTAGGCCGACTCGACCACGGGCCGGCTTTCGCAGCGGAACGCAACGTGCGGGCAAGGCACTGATGGGCCACCTTCGCGCACCCAGAAATCGAGCTGGTCGGGCTGCACGCCGAAACCCAGTGCCGTGCCCTCGGCATGCAGTGCGTAGCCCAGCGGGGCGAGTGCCGTTTGAAAAAACGCGCGGGTGCGGGCCAAGTTGGCCACGTACAAATCAATATGATCAATCATCTCGGGTGCCTCCTGCGGAACAGGAATTCTAGGAATACCGGCCCGCAGACATGCCGCAAATCGGGCTCGCCAAATGCGGCCAAACGACGGACAAAACATGGCCACGCCTACCGCGGATCGAGATGCGCTCGACAAGCTCGACTTGAAGATTCTGGATCGGTACCAACGCAGCTCGCGAACCCCGGCCGAGGCCATCGCCGCCGAGGTTGGCTTGTCGGCTGCGGCCGTTCAGAGGCGGCTCAAGCGCCTGCGTGAAACGGGCGTCATCCAGAACGAAGCGGGGCAGATCGACCCGGCCGCCGTGGGTCTTGCCGTCACCTGCCTGGTGGCGGTAGAGCTGGATCGCGAAAGTGGCAACGGTGTCGACCGGTTCAGGAGCCGCGTGAGCCAATACGACGAGGTGCAGCAGTGTTACTACGTCACCGGCCAGGCTGACTTCATGCTCATCGTGAACTGTAAAGACATGGCCGCGTATGAAGCTTTCACGCGAGAGGCTCTGTTGGCCGATGGCAATGTGCGCAGCTTCACCACCTCGGTGGTGCTGGAGCGCGTGAAAGTGGGCTTGCAGCTGCCGATCCGCATCGCTTGATGCGGATCACACCATGCGGGGTTCAGGCCTCAGCCGGCACCCAGCGCTCGTTCACCAGCAACTCGTGCGGCCTGAACTGCGCCTTGTACGACATCTTGTCGCTCTCGCCGATCCAGTAGCCCAGGTACACGTGGCGCAGCTTGAGCAGTTTGGTCTGCTCGATCTGCCACATCACGTTGTAGGTGCCGTAGCTGGTGCGCTCTTCGGGTTCGTAGAAGGTGTAGACCGCCGACAGCCCGTCGTTCAGGATGTCGAGGATCGACACCATCTTCAGCGCGCCCAGCGTGCCATCGACCGACGGCTCACGAAACTCCACCAGCCGTGAGTTGACACGGCTTTGCAGCAGGAACTGGGTGTACTGGTCAACGCTGTCGTTGTCCATGCCGCCGCCGCTGTGGCGGCCGGCCTGGTAACGCAGGTAGAGCTGGTAATGCTCGGGCACGAAGCACAGGCGCAGCACACGGGCCTGCAAGTTGGCGTGCTGCTTCAGCGCCCGGCGTTGGCTGCGTGTGGGCTCGAAATTCTTGACCGGAATGCGCAGTGGCACGCAGGCGCGGCAGCCATCGCAAAACGGGCGGTAGGTGAACATGCCGCTGCGGCGAAAGCCGTTGGCCACCAAGCCTGAGTAGGCGTCAGCATGAATGAGGTGGCTGGGCGTGGCCACCTGCGAGCGCGCCATGCGACCCGCGATGTAGCTGCACGGGTAGGGCGCGGTGGCGTAGAACTGGATCGACGAGAGCGGAAGCTCTTTCGGGTGGGTCACGTGCCAGGTTCCTGGGTGGGCGTGTTGCCGGCGTCTGTATTGCCGGCTTCGAGCTGCGCCCACATGGCGGGATGATAGGTCCAATCGGCAATGGCCGGCTCCCTGATACGTGGGGTGATGAGCGCCTCGAATTCGCTGCGCGGGATCTCGCGCCCACCCAACGATTCCAGGTGTCCGGTGCGTTGTTGGCAGTCGATCAGGGCGATGCCATGGGTGCGACAAAAGCACACCAGTGCGGCCATGGCGAGTTTGGACGCATCGGTTCGGTGCGAAAACATGGATTCGCCGAAAAACATGTGGCCCAGGTTGATGCCGTACAGGCCGCCGACCAGTTGGCCGTCGATCCAGGTTTCGAAGCTGTGCACCGTGCCCAGCGCATGCCAATCGCAGTAGGCGTCGATCATCTCCCGCACGATCCACGTGCCGGCCTGGCCGTCGCGCGGCGTACTGGCGCAGGCGGTGATGACGCGGCGAAACGCGCTGTCGATGCGGATCTCGCAGCGTTTGTCGTAGGCAAAGTGCCGGGCGGTTTTGCGCAGCGAGCGCGAGACCTTGAACTCGTCCACAAACAACACCATGCGCGGGTCGGGCGACCACCACAGAATGGGCTGGCCCTCGCTGTACCAGGGGAAGACACCTTTGCCGTAGGCCTCGGCCAGGCGCTGCGGCGTGAGCTCGCCGCCTGCCGCCAGCAGGCCGGGCGCGTCAGAGTCGGCGGGAAGCGCCAGCCGCGTGTCGGGCAGCGGGTCGAGCGGGTGGCGCAGCCACGGGATCATGCGAAGCCTCGCTGCACTAACAACCGCTCAGGCTGGGGTATCGAAGCCCCGCTCGACGCCAGCACGACACGGGCCTTCGATACGCGGATGCGTACCCTGTCCTGAGGTATCGAAGGATCAGGCTGAGCGGTTTCCTCATGCAGAGCGCGTGTCGCAGGCCGCCGACGAAGCCACAGGCTTCTTCTGCGACAGCACCACCCCATGACGCACCGCGACGATCTCCGCCAGGATCGACACCGCAATCTCGGCCGGTGTGCGCCCGCCCAGGTCAAGCCCGATGGGGCCATGCAAACGGTTGATCTCTTGCAGCGACAAATCGAACAGTGCGAGCCGCTCCTTGCGCTTGGCGGTGTTGCTGCGCGAGCCCAGGGCGCCCACGTAGAACGCGGGTGATTTGAGGGCCTCCAGCAAGGCCATGTCGTCGAGCTTGGGGTCGTGGGTCACGGCCACCACGGCGCTGTGCGGGTCGAGCTGCAGTTCGAGCACCAGGTCGTCGGGCATGTTGCGGCTGAAGGTGGTGCCAGGCACATCCCAGGTGAGGTGGTATTCCTCGCGTGGGTCGCAGCAGATGACTTCGAAGTCGAGTGCGAGCGCCATTTGCGCGAGCACCCGAGACAGCTGCCCCGCGCCGATCACCAGCATGCGCCAGCGGGGGCCGAAGAGGGCGCGCAAGGTGTGCCCATCGAAGCTGAAGGTTTCACTGCGCGAAGCGGCCTCCACCGTCACCTGGCCGGTGGACAGGTCGAGCCGGCGCGCCACGAGTTCGTGGCGTTGGGTGCGGGCCAGCACTTCGTCGATCCAGGCAGTGTCTTTCAGCGGTTCTTGCACCAGGCGCAGGTTGCCGCCGCAAGGCAGGCCAAAACGGGCCGCTTCTTCCTTGGTGACGCCGTAGGTAACGAGCGAGGGCTGGTTCACCTTATCACCGCCACGCACACGTTCGATCAGGTCGTCTTCAACGCAGCCGCCCGACACCGAGCCCACCACCAAGCCATCGCCGCGCATGGCCAACAGTGCGCCGGGCGGGCGTGGCGCCGAGCCCCAGGTTTCGATCACGGTGACCAGCCGAACGGGGTGGCCATCAGCATGCCATTGGCGTGCCTGGGTCAAGACTTGGAGGTCGAGGCTGTCCATCGGTTTTGGGGCTCCAGCGGGGTTGCGGGCATGGTAGCGCGCGATGCCTGAGCACGCAGCGCGAGCTTTCCCGGGCCGACAGGTAACTACCTTTAAGTAGTTTCTTGAGAAAACTACTTTAAAATGGTAAATTTGGAAAACTACTTTGAGGTAGTCAGCATGAAATACCCAGTCGACACCCCCCCGCAACTGCGCAGCGTGCTGCGCGCCCTGCGCCAATCACGCCAGCTGACCCAGGCACAGCTGGGTGAGCTGATGGGCGTCAACCAGAAACGCATCGCCCGCATCGAGGCCGCACCGGGGGTGACGAGCTTCGACCAGATCTCACGCATCGTGGCGGCCATGGGCTGCAGGTTGGTGATCGAAGAGGCGCATGGGGTGGCCGAGCCAAGCAAGGGCGCCACATGGTGACAGCCGCCGCGCTGGCGATCTGGATGAACGGGCAGCACGTTGGTGTATGGGAGCTGGCCGCCGGTGAGCACCGCTTCCGTTATGACGACGCTTGGCTCCAAGCGCCGGCGGCGCGGGTGTTGTCGCTCTCCATGCCGTTCACGCCGGGCAATGCGCCGCAACGCGGGGCGGTGGTGCAGAACTACTTCGACAACCTGCTGCCCGACAACGACATCATTCGCCAGCGCCTGCGCGAGAAATTTTCTGCCAGGTCGGCCGAGGCTTTTGATCTGTTGCAGGCCATCGGGCGCGAGTGTGTGGGCGCCATCCAGATCCTGCCACCGGGCTTGGCGCCCAAGGGCTACAACCGCATCGAGAGCGAGCCGCTTGACGACGCCGGCGTTGAGCGCGCCATTGCCGGTGCGCTCAGCGGCGCACGCGTGCTCGGGCAGCGCAACGACGACGAGTTCCGCATCTCCATCGCCGGCGCGCAGGAAAAAACCGCGCTGCTGTTTCACGAAGGCCGGTGGTGCCGCCCACTGGGTGCCACGCCCACTACCCACATTCTCAAATTGCCGCTGGGCCTGGTGGGCAACATGCAGGCCGACATGCGCGACTCGGTCGAGAACGAATGGTTGTGCGCGCAGATCATGAATGCCTTCGGCTTGCCCACGGCGGCCTGCGAGGTCACGAGCTTCGGGGCACGCAAGGTGCTGGTTGTCGAGCGGTTTGACCGCGCCTTGCAAACCGGCACACGCGGCGGCACACGCGGCGGCACCCTTGGCAAGCCGTGGATTGCACGGCTGCCGCAAGAAGACTTCTGCCAGGCGCTGGGTGTGGCCGGTGCGCGCAAGTACGAGTCAGATGGTGGCCCCGGCATGCGAGACATTCTTCGTGTGCTCGATGCGAGCGCAAATGCGCTGGCTGACAAGCGTGCCTTCGTCAAAGCGCAGATCGTGTTCTGGTTGTTGGCTGCGACCGATGGGCACGCCAAGAACTTCTCGCTGTTCCACGAGCGCGGCGGTGGCTACCGCCTCACGCCGTTCTACGACGTGCTCTCGGCCTGGCCCATCATGGGTGCCGGCGCCAACAAGATGGTCTGGCAAAAGGCCCGATTGGCGATGGCGGTGCGCAACAAGAACGCGCACTGGAAGCTGGCCGAGATCCAGCCGCGGCACTGGGATGTCGTGGCCAAGCAAGCGGGCCTGGGAGACGCGGCGGCGCTGCGGGCGGAAGTGGCAGACGCGGTAGATGGCGTGGTGCACAGCGTGTCGGCCGCGCTGCCCGCCGGTTTTCCGGCGCGGGTGGCCGAGACGATCTTCGACGGGCTCAAGAAGTCTGCAGCGCGGCTGGCGAACGCTTCTCGTACCGGAACCAAACTCTCGACGCAGTGAAGGGATGTTCCTTGCCTGCCACCCGCTCCTCGGGAAGGAGCACTGCCGCAACTTGCGGCACCGTCCTACAGATTAACCATGGCTTGCTTGGGTATTATTTTCTTCAGTTTTTGACGCCATGAAGAAACATGAGCACCGAAGTAATTACCCGATCACCCACCGAGGTCGCAGGCTTGGATGAAGTACTGCACGGCGGCTTCATCGCCGGGCGCCTCTACCTCGTTGACGGCAATCCGGGAGCAGGCAAGACGACGCTGGCGTTGCAGTACCTCATCAACGGAGCGCAGGCCGGGGAAAGTTGTTTGTACGTGACGCTCTCCGAGACCCGAGGCGAGTTGGTCGCCAACGCCAAGTCTCACGGCTGGTCGCTCGACGGCATCGAGATCCTGGAACTGTTGGCCGACGAGATTCAGGTCGATGGCGAAAGCGACCTCACGATGTACCAGCCCTCGGAAGTGGAGCTGAATGCCACCACGCGCAAGGCGCTCGAGGCTGTCGACAGGCTCAAGCCGCGGCGCATGGTGTTCGATTCGTTGTCTGAGCTGCGCTTGCTGGCCCAGAGTTCGCTGCGCTACCGCCGGCAGATCCTGGGCATCAAGCAGTTTCTCGTCGGCCGAAACTGCACCGCCTTGCTGCTCGACGATCGCACCGCCGAAGGGCCCGACATGCAGCTGCAAAGCATTGCGCATGGGGTGATTTCGCTTGATTCGCACACGCCGGCCTATGGGCGCACGCTGCGACAGCTGCGGGTGGTGAAGTTTCGCGGCAGCGATTTCAGCAGCGGCCTGCACGATTTCGTGATCAACCGCGGTGGGCTCACGGTGTTCCCGCGCCTGGCATCGTCGCAGCACGGCGCGCCATTCAAGCGCGAGACGCTTCCAAGTGGTGTGCCCTTGCTCGATTCACTGCTGAGTGGGGGCGTAGACCGCGGCACCTCCACGCTGCTGATCGGCCCGCCGGGCTCGGGCAAATCGACCATTGCCCTGCAATACGCCTCGGCCGCTGCGGCGCGCGGCGAGCACGCTGCCATCTTCGGCTTCGAAGAGGCGAAAGCCATTCTGTTCGAGCGTGCGAGTGGCTTGGGCATGCCCATCAATGAAGGCGTGGGGCCAGCGCAGATCATGGTGCGGCAAATCGACCCGGCTGAAATCTCGCCGGGCGAGTTTGCCCACATGGTGCGCCAGTCGGTGGAGCGCGATGGTGCCCGCGTGGTGGTGATCGACAGCCTGAACGGCTACCTCAACGCCATGCCCGAAGACAAGTTCCTCACCGCGCAGTTGCACGAGTTGCTGTCCTACCTCAACAACCGTGGCGTGGCCACCTTCCTCATTGCCGCGCAGAGCGGCATGCTGGGGCCGATGATGCGTTCGCCGGTGGATGCGAGCTACCTGGCCGACGCCGTGATCAAGTTGCGCATGTACGATCACGCCGGCAACGTGAAGAAGGCGATTTCGGTGTTGAAGAAGCGCAGCGGTCTGCACGAAGAATCCATTCGCCAGCTGTGGTTCGACAAGGGCGGTGTTCATCTCAGCGAGCCACTCATGCACCTGCGCGGGGTGTTGACGGGCGTGCCGATGGAGGTGCATGCGGCGCCGCCCGAACGAACCAAGATGCAGCCCGTCGATGCCCTCTGACGCCACGCCCAGCGACGAGCGGGTTCTGGTTCTGCCGGTGACCCGGCGGGATGGCGAAGTCACTTGTCAGCTGCTCGAGCGCGCCGGCGTGGAATGCCTGGTCTGCACTGATCTGCCGACGCTGGCCGCCGAGGTCTGCCTTGGTGTGGGCGCGCTGATGCTCACTGAGGCTGCGCTGGTGCGGCCCGAGATGCAGGCGCTGCTCGCAGCGTTGCGCGGCCAGCCGGCGTGGTCAGATGTGCCAGTGGTCATGCTCATCCGAGCCAACGAGGTGCCGCAGGCGGCAGTACGCGTTCTTGAGACGCTGAACAACGTGACGGTGCTGGACCGCCCGGTGTCCACGCGCTCGATGATCAGCGCCATCCAATCGGCGCTGCGCGACCGGCGCAAGCAGTACCGCATCCGCGATCAGCTGATGCAGCAAGCGCGTGCCGAGCAGGCCCTGATGCTGGCCGACCAGCGCAAAGACGAGTTTCTCGCCACGCTGGCGCATGAGCTGCGCAACCCGCTGGCGCCTATTCGCACTGGCCTTCACATCCTGTCGAAGATCCCGGGCGGCAACGAGCGCTCGCTGCGCCTGCACGAGATCATGGAACGGCAAATGGGCCAGATGGTCAAGCTGATCGACGAGCTGCTGGAAGTCTCGCGCATCTCCACCGGCAAGGTGGTGCTGCAAAAAGAGCGAGCCGACATGCGCGCGGTCATCAACCTGGCCATCGAGGGCAGCCAGCCGTTGATTGACGCCGCGCACCACAGCCTGCATGTGCAGATGCTTGACAAACCGGTGTGGGTGTTCGGCGACCCCTCTCGCTTGGCGCAGGTGGTGAGCAACCTGGTGAACAACGCTGCCAAGTACACGCCCAATGGGGGCCGCATTCGCGTGGCGCTGACGCGCCAGGGCAACGATGCCCTGGTCAGCGTGGAAGACAGTGGCGTGGGTATTCCTGACAACATGCTCAACCACGTGTTCGACATGTTTGCCCAGGTCAACCGCACGCTCGACCGCTCGCAGGGCGGGCTGGGCATCGGCCTCTCGCTGGTGCGCCGCCTGATGGAGTTGCACGATGGCACCGTCGAGGCGCACAGCGACGGGCTCGACTGCGGCAGCAAGTTCACCATCCGCCTGCCGTCTTACGCAGACGATGCCGTGATGGAGCTCCCCCGGCCTCCGCCCGCATTGCTGGCCAGCATCAACCGCCATATTCGCGTGCTGATCGTCGACGACAACACCGATGCAGCCGACACGCTGGCGATGCTGCTGGAATCGCACGGCCACCAGACCCGCCGTGCTTACAGCGCACCGGCCGGCATTCTGGCCGCCGACGAGTTCCAGCCCGAGGCCGTGTTCTGCGACATTGAGATGGCCGGCATGAACGGCTACGAAGTGGCTTCCCGTTTGCGCCACAACCCTCGCCACGCCTCAGCCGTGCTGGTGGCCGTGACAGGCCGCGGTACCGCTGAAGACAAGCAGCGCTCGTTGGGCGCGGGCTTCGACATCCACCTCACCAAGCCCATCAGCTACGAAGCCGTGCAGCAGGCGCTGGTGCGGCTTTGAATCAATAGCCCATCTTCTTCTTCATCTCCTGATCCACCCACATGCGTGTGTGGATGGGGCCCGGTCTTTCAGCACCGGCGCGCAGCTCACCACCATAGTTCTTCACCCACGGCCACCAGGCGGTGTAGACGTAAGGCGTGGGCAGCCAGATGTAGGGCGCCTGTTCCAAAATCTCGCGCGTGAGCAGCCGCACCTTCACCTGGCGAATCTTCTCGTCGGGCTCGGCCACGATTTCTTCCATCTTCTTGTCAAAGTTGGGGTCCTTCCAGCGTGAGGGGTTGAAGGTGGCACGGCTGGTGAAGTTCTTGCGCAGCGACGTGGTGGGGTTGGTGATGGTGTTGACGAAGTAAAAGCCCGGGTCGTTGGTGCCGGTGAACAGCGCCTTTTGCATGGCGCCGCTTTCGGTGATGTTGAGCTTGACCTTCACGCCCACCTTCTCAAGGTAGGCCGACACCAGCGTGATCAGGTCGTGGTTCTGCGTGGTGCCGCTGACCTGAACCTTGAACTCGAAGCCGTTGGGGTAGCCGGCCTCGGCGAGCAGCTTCTTGGCCTTTTGCGGGTTGTAGGTGTAGAGCTCCTTGATCGACTCGGGCATGGCCGACAAGGGCTCGTAGTAGCCCGCGTGGTCAGGGTGCTGCGGGTGCACGAAGAGCTCGGCGTGGCCGCCGTAGTAGCCCTTGACGATCTCCTGCTTGTTGATGGCCATGTTGAGCGCACGCCGCACGCGCACGTCGTCGAACGGCTTGGTGTCCACCCGCATGCCGATCACCGTGCCCGAAACGCCCAGCCAGCGTGTAGTCTTGAGCTTGGGCGCGGTTTTCTTCAGCTCGTCGATGGCTGACCAGCTCACCAGCTCCAGCACGTCGAGTTTGCCGGTGCGCAGTGACGTCAACGCCGTGGCCTCTTCCTTGATGACGCGGTAGCTGATCTTGTCGACGAAAGGCAGCTTGTAGGCCTGGTTGCCAATCGTCTCTTGATCCCAATAGCCGGGGTTCTTGGCAAAGCTGCTGGAGTTGCCCTGGATGTAGTCGGTCAGCATGAACGGGCCGGTGCCGTTCATGTTTTTCCATTGGCCGGCGCCAGCAGCACTGACTTCCTTGGGCACGATGGCCGAGTAGTAGCCCCAGCCGAAGCGGTAGTCCCACTCGCTGTTGTAGTTCTTGAAGGTGAAGACCACCGTGTGCTTGCCCGTGGCCTCCACCTTGGCCACGTGGTCGAAGTAACCGGGGATCTTCTTCGGGCTCTTGTTCAGGCGATCGAAGCTGTAGACCACGTCTTCGGCGGTGAGTTCGCGCGCCTCCATCACGCCGGGCTTGGCCGGGAACATCACGCCTTTTCGCAGCGTGAACTCCACCCGCTGCGGGTTGTCGAGCCACTTCCAGCTTTCCGCCAGCTCGCCACGCATGCCGTCGGGGGGCAGCCAGGCGTCTGCGATGAAGCGGTGCGTGCCGCCGCGGCTCTTGGCTTTGGACAGATCGGCAGAAATGAGCTGCTCGTAGACGAGGCCGGCGTCGTTGTTGAGCTTCCATGACCAGTCGGCCGGGTCGAAGGACTGGGCGTTGAGCGCGATCATCAAGGTGCCAATGTTCAACGCGCCGCCGTACTGCGGCTTCTCGCCCCCATTGGCTTGCGCGACGGCCGCTGTGGAAAGCAAGGCCAGCGCAGCGGCCACGCCCATCGCGCGCCGATTTATCGTGAGGTGGATCACAGCGGTTCCTTGAGAAAAGTCAGTGGTGCGGAGAGCGCAACACGAGCCCGCTTTTAGTATAAATTTCTTCTACCAAAAAGCCCCAGGGTGAACCCGCGGGCCTTGTCCGCCCCCGCAGAAGCGATGCGTTGAGTGAGGACGGAGCACACGCGAAGCCGTGCGAAAGTGGGAATGACGCGCCTTCCTCACAACCCCGGCACGATGGCCAACGACCACTTGTTCAGCGTTCCCACATCCACCGCCGCTGCGTCCACCACACGCAGCGTCCAATTGCCCTGCATCGCCTGCCCCATCAGTGCCGACAGGGGCGACAGCGGTGCCGCCGAGTCGTAGGTCACGACGAGGTTGTCTTGCCCGGCGCCCAACTGGCTGTGCAGCACCACGTTGCGCCCGCCGGGTGAGGTGAGCGTGATGCGCAGGTCGCCAATGAAGGTGTGGGTGATGTCGACCGCCACCTTGAGCTGGCCCACCAGACCTGCGCGTGTGATGGCAATGTTGCTACTCACGCCGGTGGCGTTGTTGTCGGGGATGGGCGCGCGCGGCGAGGCCTCACCGCTGGCCGTGGTGGCACCAGCTTCCACTTCCAGGTCGAGGCTCCAGCTGTTGAGAGTGCCCACGTCTTGCCCTTCAAGGTCGCTTAACCGGAGCAGCCAATCGCCTTCTGCGCCTTGGCCCACCAGGCTGGCCAGGCTGGCCACCGAGGCCGAGTCGAAACGTTGGACCAGGTTGTCGGCGCCAGCACCGCTGCGGTTGTGCAGCACGGCCTTGGCCCCGCCCGGGCCCACCAGTTCGACCAACAGGTCGCCGATGTAGGTGTGGCTGATGTCCACGCTCACCGCGAGGCGGTTCACCGTGCCTGCTGCCGCCATGCGAATCTTGCTGCTGATGCCGGCGGTTTTGTTGTCGGGGATGGCCACTGACGTCAGGTTCTCGCCGTGCACCGCAGGCACGGTGGCGGCCGCACCCACGCGGAAGCCGATGCGCACGTCGGGCACGTCCACATCGGAGAGCACCAGCCCTGAATCGGCGCCACTCCACAGGCGCGTGGACGGTGAGGTGGCATGCGACGCCGCTACGCCTGCCACTGCAGAGAAGAGGTCGGTGCCGTCGCCCTGGTTCACGTTGTGCTCCAGGTCGGTGTTGCCATCGGCTTGCAGCAGCGCGCACTGGTAGTGGCGCTGGCCGGTACCTTGCTGGAATTCGTTGGAACCGAGCGTGTCGCAGTGGTAGATGGCCAGGCCGCTGGAGGGCAAGTGCTGGTCGAGCCCGATCTTGGCGCGGTTCTCCACGATGAAGTATTCGTTGGGCGCGCCGGTGTTGAACTTGAGCACGATGTCGTAGTCGCCATGCACCGCCTGCACGCCCGCGCTGGTGTTCAAGATGATCTCGTTGTTGCACCAGCCCACCAGGTCGCGCAGGTAGGCGCACACAGGCGCGGGCGTTCGGCCAGAGTTGAGGTGGTTGCCCGAGCCCATCAGGCAGTAGCTGCCGATG
>JACMKW010000515.1 GCA_014379885.1 Rhizobacter sp. | reverse complement strand
GGCGCCGACCAAGCGGCCGGCAGCGGCGCCCGCACCCTCCAAGGCAACAGTGAACAGCCGGCTGTCGTCCGACCCGAGTTATGTGTTCTTCAAGACCGTGGCCGACCGGCCGCAAAGCGAAGGCCCGCAAGGCGCCCTCGGTGTGCCGCTCACCCCAGGCCGTTCCGTGGCCGTGGACCCACGCGTCACGCCCCTCGGCTACCCGGTGTTCCTGAGCGCGCCCGCGCCTGCTGGCTCAACCATCTCGATGCAACGCCTGGTGTTCGCCCAAGACACCGGCGGCGCCATTCGCGGTGCGGTGCGGGCCGATTACTTCTGGGGCTTCGGCAACGAGGCCGGCCAGATGGCACGCAGTACCAAGCACCGCGGCCAGATGTGGGTGCTGCTGCCCACGGCCGAAGCCAGCCGCCTGACGGCAAGCAAGCTCGTCACGCGGGGCGTGTCACTCGCGGCCGGCACCGAACACTCCTGCCTGGTGCCCGACGGCGAGTTCTGCGCCGAGGTCGACTGAGCGCTTAGGGCAACGCTGAATAAGTCCCCGCGAGGCGGCGCGCCTCGGTTTGGGATGGGGTGCAAGGCGCAAAGCGCAGCGATACCGGTAGGTATCGCGAGCATTTGCAACGCCGCAGACCGCCCAAAACGAGGATGCGCCGTCCGTGAGGGACTTGTTCAGCGTTGCCTTAGAACCCCTGCGCCAGTTGGCGCGTCAAACTGGCCGCATCCACACCGTCGAGGTTGCCCACATGCTGCCCCGACCACAGCGGTGAAAAGTCACCACTGCCTTGCGCTTCAGCTGCGGCCCGCAAAGGCGCCATGGCTGCGGTGGCTTGCGGAAACTCGGGCGCATCGCCCGACAAGGGCCCCACTTCACGCATCACCCGGTTGACGATGCCGCGTGCCGGCCGGCCGGTGAAAAGGTTGGTGAGTGCCGTATGGCGCGCCTCGCGGCTGCGCAGCGCCGCGCGGTGGATGGCCGAGGTGGTGGCCTCGGGGCACAGCAGGTAGGCCGTGCCCACCTGCACCGCCGTGGCGCCAAGGGCCATGGCCGCTTTCACGCCCCGCGCGTCCGAGATGCCGCCGGCCGCGATCACCGGCACCCGCAGGGCCGACACCAGCTGCGGCAGCAGCGTCATCAAGCCCTGCTGCAGGCTCAGGTCGTGATCCAGAAAGTGCCCGCGGTGCCCGCCGGCTTCCAGGCCCTGTGCGATCACGGCATCCGCACCCTGCTCCTGCAGCCACAGCGCTTCGTCCACCGTGGTGGCCGACGAGATGATGCTCGAGCCCCAGCCACGCACCCGCTGCAGCAGGTCGGGCGCGGGCAGGCCGAAATGGAAGCTCACGACAGGCGGCTTGAAGGGCTCAATCAAGTCGGCCACCTCGTGGCTGAACGGCTGGCGGCCGGCGCCTGCGGCCACCTTGTCGATGTCGATGCCGTACTGCTGGTGATAGGGAGCAAGGCGCGTGCGCCAGCGGGCTTCGCGCAGCGGGTCGGGGGTGGGGTTGGTGTGGGCAAAGAAGTTCACGTTCCACGAGCCGCCTTGCGCGGCCAGCAAGGTGAGTTCGTCGCGCAAGGCCTGCGGGGTGAGCATCGCGGCCGGCACCGAACCCAGGCCGCCCGCCTGCCCCACGGCGATGGCGAGGCGGCTCGCCTGCACGCCGGCCATGGGCGCCTGGATGATGGGCAGTTGGGTATGCAGAAGGTTTTGCGCGCGCATGAGGGTGTCGAGTGATGTGGTGAAGCGGTGAAGCGCTGAAGCGCATCATCGTACCCGCGCGTCGCCGAACTGATGCAGCGCCTGATCAACGACGCGGCAGCGCGTTTGCGACAAGCTCCCACCTTCATTGACTGAAATTCACCCAAGGAAACCACCATGCCATTCGTCAACATCCAGATCACCCGAGAAGGCGCCACCGCAGAACAAAAGGCGGCACTGATTGCGGGCGTCACCGAGCTGCTGGTGAAAGTGCTCAACAAGAACCCGGCCACCACCTTCGTGATCATCGACGAGGTGGACACCGACAACTGGGGCATTGGCGGCAAGCCGGTGACGGAGCTGCGCCGCTTGGCCAGAAGCGGGCCCGGCTGACCACCACGAGGCTTGCTGTCCTACAGCCGCTGCAGGGCCTGCTGCGCATCATGGTGCGATGCACGCCGACCCCGACTCCCACTCCAGCGACCCTTACCGTTTACCCTGGCCTGAGCGCCGGCGCCTGGCGCTTCGCTTCTCGTTGATCGGCGGTGTGCTGCTCTTGGTGCCGGCCCTCGCATACCTCGTGGTGCTGCTGAATGTCTCGCCCGATGCGAGCGACCTGAAAGAGGCAGAAGCCGTGCGCCCGTCGGTGCTGATGTCGGCCGATGGCGAGGTGCTCACCACCTTCGGCCGGGCCCAGCAGCAGCATGTGACGCTGGCCGAGATATCGCCGCACGTGATCAAGGCCTTGATCGCCACCGAAGACCGTCGTTTTCACGATCACCACGGTGTGGACTTCCGGCGCACCGTGGGCGCTATGTTTCACACCGCCACCGGCAACCTGCAAGGCGGCTCCACCATCACGCAGCAGCTCGCCCGCAACCTTTTCCCCGAAGAGATCGGCCGCAGCCGCTCGCTGCACCGCAAGCTGAAAGAGCTGATCACGGCGCTGCGCATCGAGCAGCACTACACCAAGGATCAGATCCTCACGATCTACCTCAACTCCGCACCGTTTCTCTACAACGCAGTCGGCATCGAGATGGCCGCGCGCACTTATCTGGACAAGCCAGCCGCCGAACTGTCGGCCCTTGAAAGCGCCATGCTGGTGGGCATGCTCAAGGGGCCGCACTACTACAACCCGGTGTTGTTTCCCGAGCGTGCGCTCAAGCGCCGCAACGTGGTGCTGGCCCAGATGCTCAAGCTACAAGCCTTGCCCGAAACCGAATACCGCACGCTGATCGCGCAGCCCCTGCGAGTAAGCCTGACGCGCCAGGCTGAAAATCTGGGCAGCGCACCGCACTTTGCCGCCCATGCCCGCAAGTGGCTGACGGAGTGGGCCGAAACGCACGACCAGGATTTGTACGCCGACGGCCTGGTGATCGAAACCACGCTGGACGCGCGCCTGCAGCGCGCCGCCGAGCAGGCGGTGCAAAAGCAGGCCGCATCGTTGCAGCACGTGGCCGACGCCGAATGGAGCCTGCCCAGCCTGGCCGCCACCTCAGGGGGGCTGGAAAGTTATGCCCAGCGCGGCGGCAAGGCCCAGCCCTTTGCCCACTTCTGGAAGCAGCACGAAGAGTTGCTGGTGTCGGCCCTGCGCGACACGCCCGCATTTCGCAAGGCCGTCGAAGGCGGCGCCACCGACACGCAGGCCCTGCAGCAGTTGATGGCCGACACCGCGCTGGTGGCGCGCCTTAAGGCACAGAAAACCAGGCTGGAAGCCGGCTTCGTGGCCATGGACCCGGCCACCGGCGAAGTGAAAGCCTGGGTGGGCAGCCGCGATTTCAACCTCGACCAATACGACCACGTGGCCCAGGCCGAACGCCAGCCAGGCTCGACCTTCAAGCCGTTCGTCTACGGCGCGGCGCTCGAGAGCGGCATGCGCCCCGAACGCGCCTATGTAGACCGGGCGGTGGAGATTCGCCAAGGCGGCAACACCGTCTGGCGGCCCACCGACATGTCGGGGCCCAGCGGCAACACCATGAGCCTGCGCGACGGGCTGGTGTATTCCAAGAACACCATCACGGCGCAGGTGATGCAAGACGTGGGCATTGCGCGCGTGGTGGCGCTGGCCAAGGCAGCAGGCGTTGATCAGAGCCGGCTAGACCCGGTGCCCTCGTTGGCGCTGGGCACCAGCCCGGTGACGCTGTTGGAGATGGTCAACGGATACGCAACCATTGCGCAAGAGGGCCAGCACCACGCGCCCCTGTTCGTGAAGCGCATCCGCGACCGCCACGGCAACGTGCTCGCAGAATTCGGCTCACCCACTCGGCGGGCCATGTCGGCCGACTCGGCAGTGCAGCTGATGGACATGATGCGCGGCGTGGTGTCGCAAGGCACGGGCACCATGGTCAAGACACGTTTCGGCATCGTCGCCGACATCGCGGGCAAGACCGGCACCACCCAGAACAACACCGACGGATGGTTCATCCTGATGCACCCGCAACTGGTCGCTGGCGCCTGGGTGGGTTTCAACGATTCGCGCGTCACCATGCGCAGCAACTACTGGGGCCAGGGCGGCCACAACGCCATCTTGCTGGTTGGGGACTTCTTTCGCGACTCTCTCAAGGGCGGGCTGATCGATCCCAAGGCACGCTTTGCGCCACCACGTCAGACACCTCCTGTGGTGATGGCCAACTGGTCGGCAGTCTCCAGCCCACAAGAAGGCGCGGCGCTTGTGCGCCTGGAGATCGAAGGCAACGCCCAGGGCGATGAAGACCAGCCACCCATGACCGCCGAAGAGCTCGACCGCGTGGTGCGTACGCTTGATCGCAGCGGCATGTCATCGGCGCCCTCGCGCTGACGCGCACTGCTGCGCGGGAAAGCGTGCACCTGTTTGAGCCGTCATTCCGGTGAAAACGGGGACCCAGGTTGCGGGCATCATGCTGCCTCTCAAACGCAATGCTCCAGCCCGCATGGATCCCCGTTTTCACGGGAATGACGGGGTGCTTCTCCGACCTGCAGTACGCTGACAAAGCGATTTAAAAGGCCGGCATCTGCCGGCCTTTGTCTTGCGGGGATCAGATCTTTCACGCCGCCCGGGCAATGTCGCGCAGGCGCTTGATCTGGTCGTGGTTGGCTTGCACACCCAATTGCTGGCGCGCCACCACTGCACGCACGGCCTCCGGCAGAGCCTCGTCGCGCAGGGCAGCACGGTAACGGGCCAGCGCGGCGTCTTCTCCACGCTCGCATTCTTCGAGCATGGCCTCGTCGCTGTAGCCTGCCAGCGAGCCGCGCACCGCCACCCAACCGCGATGCAAGGCACCTGATGCCGTGCCATCGTTTTCGGGTTTGCCGCCATAGTCAGAAACCATGGTTTGCAACTCGCTGGCCGCTGCGCGGCAGTCTGCCGCGCGGGTGGTAAAGAGCTGCTGCAAATCGGCCGAGGTAACGTGCTTGGCGCAGGCCGTAAAGCCGAATTCGCCATCTTTGGAGGTTTCGATCAAGTCATTCAAGGTGTCAACAGTGTCATCGTGGCTCATGGAATTTCCTTTCATGGTCGGCGCCCAAAGGCACCGGATTGGCGATCGGCACGGAAGTGCCGAGACGGTTGATTCCCGGCACGCCGGGCCTCCCTTGTTGTAGGTATGAGGCGTCTTGCCAAGCGCCTTCGGGTTGACGCAGCCGCTCGGCAACGATGCGCAGCACCTGCGGGTGCCACGGCATGCCGATGCGGCTGCAGATCGATGTGACAGGAACTGGAGGCGCAGTGGTCAGGCAAGCAGTGCCCAGTCGCTCATCGACCGGTGGCGTGCCCAGGCTCACCACCTGGCGCACAAGATGCGAGCGCAACCTGGAGATTTCGCGGGCATAGAGCCCACCCAAGCGCCACCCGACCAAGCTCACGCGACGCGCGTGCAAGGTGAACACACTGTGCACATGTTCGGCCAGGTTGTGCAGCCAGGCGTGGATGTCGTCACCGGGGTCGCCATTGAAGCCCTGCTCCCAGTCATAGACCGCATAGCCCAGCGCCTCGCAGCAATTGCGCAACGGCAGCAAGGCCCGGCGGTCCGCGTCCAGACGCCCGGGAACGATGATGACCGGGTGGCCGTCGCCTTCTGGCCAGCCATCGCCGTCGATCAAAGCGTGCGCAGCCATGAGGGCATTCAATCTTCAACTGCCTTGAGCAAGGCCGCCTTGCTCATGGCGGAGCGGCCCTTCACACCGAGGCTGCGCGCTTCGTTGTAAAGCTGATCGTAAGAGCGGGTTGTCTCGCGCGTTGCGCGGTGTCGCGGCCGATCCGTCAAGCCCAGAGCGGCCATTTCGTCGGCCACTTCTTCCAGCTTGCCCAGCGGCAGCAGGCTGCCCCGGATGTGCTGGTACTGACGTTCGCGCTTGGCGCTCCATTGCTTGCCCGGCATGAAGATCTCCTTTCAACGGCGCCGACGTGGCGCACGGGATCCAGAACTGCATGGTGGCCGGGGCTCACGCCATCGGCTGTAGGACAAAGCCCAAGCTGCAAGTCAGCCGCGGGACTTCTTGGAGCTTCAGTGCCGCGTGAGGTAGACGAACATGCCGTCAATGGACTGGCGCTGGTCTGTGCGAATGGGTTCACGCACCAGTTTCGACACCTCGAGCCCATGCTGCTGCGCGAGTTCACGC
>JACMKW010000514.1 GCA_014379885.1 Rhizobacter sp. | reverse complement strand
GCAACCTCATTGAAGCCAACAACTTCAGTGGCAGCGGCTTCGACCATGGCAGCTACATCGGTGGCGGCCAGAACATCACCATCCGCAACAACCGCTACATCCGCAACTCGGTGGTGAACGGCGTGTGCCAAGGTGGCAACATGACCTTCCACGGCCAGATCGATGGCCTGTTGATCGAGGGCAACACCATTCAGCAAGACGCGGCTGCGGCTGGGTGTTGGCTCATGTCCATCACACAGGGCTACACCACGGCCGAGTGGTTCCGCAACACCGTGGTGCGCAACAACCGGCTGATCAACGGTGGCAACAGCGCCATGGTCGCGCAATCGGCGCCTGGCATCCTGGTCGAGGGCAACGTGATCATCAACACGCAGAGCACCTATCAGACGGCGATTGGTGTGGGCCACAACGAATACCAGGGCGGTGATGTGCTTGACGGTAACGCCTTGGTGCGCAACAACACGGCTTGCTTCCCAACGCCCAACGCGGGCAGCAGTGTCGTGCGGGTGTCGGCACCGAACTCTTCGGTCGCCAACAACATCGTGCTGACCGGCGCTGCAGCGACCACAGGGGCTTGCGCCCAGTGAGCTGCTCCGTCCGAGACGGTTACCTCGGACGCATCCACACCGGCTGACGCCCTTCCAAAGCGTCAGGCATGGTGGCCGCCAGCAGGCGGTCTACGCAGTGCGGCCAATCCAGAACGTCGCGCACCCGCTTGACGGCGTTTTGCCCCATGTCCATCAGGTGTTGGGGATCTCGCAAGGCCTCGACGATCGCTTCAGCGAGCCCATCGGCGTTGTGCTTGTCGCTCAGAACGCCGGTCACGTTGTGATCCACGATGTCGGGCAAGGCCCAGTTGCTCCAGTTGGCTGTGGGCAAGCCGTGCGCCGCAGCTTCAACGTACACGATGCCCCATGACTCGCAGATGCTGGGCATGCAGAACAGGGAGCTGGTGCTGTATAGCTCATGCAGCTTTTCATCACTGGCGTGGCCGAACTGCTCCACACCGGGCTCGTTGAGGGGTGGGGCGCCAGCGCTCACCACGGTGAGCGTCGCATCCGGCAGCTCGCGCCGAACTTTTCGGAATGCTTCGATCAGAACCGGCCCGCCCTTGCGCTCCCAGGCGCGCCCGCAAAACAGGATCTGGCGCTTCTTGTAGCGCTCGAGATCCGCGGGCACAGGTTGATCCCAGCGCCGGATTGGCCCGCCGCCCAACGCAAACACCTTGTTCTTTGGAATACCGTATTGCGCATGCATCGTGTCGGCCACAAAGCTGCCGAATGAAACGATGGCATCGGCATCTCGGTTGGCCTGAATGATCGTGGCCCGCTGGGCATCCACTTCCTGCTTGCTCAGCGAGCCCCAGCCGAAGCCACCTGCGTTGACGGCGTCGTCGACCGTCATGTCCTGAAACAGCACGCGCCGGATCGGCAGCGAGCGATCGATCACGGGGATCGCATAGTGGTACATCACCCAGCTGCCTTCGGGCAACTTGCGCAGAAGAGGGCCGAGCAATTCGCCGCGCTCGTCAGTGCTGAGTGTAGGCGAGGCGTTCGTCGGTCGGGCCACGATGCCGAGCTTGCGCTGCAGCCGCCGCATGAAGTGGCGCAGCGGGCTTCGGCCGTACAACTCTTTCAGATCAGTGTCAAAGCGGCTCAGTGCACCGTAAAGCCGACCGTGGGTTCGCAGGCCATCGATCAAGGCCAATGTGGTGCCCGAGTTGGTCCAGCGATCCCACGGATCGCCCGGGGCGATGTACAGCATTTGCGGCACGGATTTCGGCATGATGTTTGGAGCGGCTAGCGTTGTGGAGTGCCGCGGCGAATCCAGCTGGCCAGGGCCGTGGACAGCTTGCGGTTCGCGGCGGGAACGTAATGACTGTCGGGCAGGAAGTTGGTCGGGTCATTGGCCGAAAACAGCGTGTGAGTGCTGATGTAGTCGATCTTCGACTCTTTGAGCGTGCTCTCCAGCACGGCATGCAGATGATCGGACTGGCCTCGCGTGTGCAACAGCAAGACCATCAGGCGTTCGCCACGCTCTTTGCTGCGGCGAGACAGATCCATCAACATGGCCTTCAACACCTTGATGTCTTGCGCCTCCGGGTTGAAGCCTTTTCGCGAGTCGTAAACACCTTCTTCGTACAAATCGTTGTGCGCGACCCAGCCACGACGCACCAGCCGCACGATCGCAGACGAGTCGGCGGGTGTTTTTTCGAAAGTGAAAGCGTCATAGCCACGGTCGCTCTTCTTGAGCTGCGCCTTGAACTGCTGCCACTGATCCGACTGTTGGCTGAAGGCTTGAAGGAACTCGGCTTCGCTGCGGATGAGCGGCAGCTCTTCAGTCAGTTGCGACCCGTCCAGGCGATAGCGTGGGAAGGTGAACGGAGCAGGGTTCTCAAAATGCCACATCAGCCCGGACATCGAGCCCATGTCGGCGATGCTTGATGACAAGAGGCCAAATACAACGACGTCGGTTTTGCGATAAGGCGTATCCGCCTTGTACGCGTGGTACGAATGAGAAGGTGGAGCCGCTGGGCCGCCTACCCCACGCACCGTGAGACGGCCATCCGACGCTGCAGCCGCGTTGGCGGCATGCATCGAGAAAGACTGCCCATAGACCGCCACGAGCAAATCGGTGCCTGATTTAGGCTGAGCCGGGGGTATCTGCAAGGTTTCTGGAGTGGTCCAGCCGGCGCCGAGAATCTGTCCATCCTTCTTGGGGTTGGCCACCGCCCGGGCAAGCTTGCCCTCGACGGAGCGGCCGTACTCGAAATAGCGGCCCAGCGTCGAAGAGCTGGTCGCCCGTGAACCCAATGCAAGGTTGACGCCTACGTCAAGCAGGACGAGCCACACGACGACCCACCAGACCACCACGGCGCTGCGGCCCAACAGGAGCTTCTTCAGCAGGCTCATCATGGTCAGAACTGGAAGTAGATGAACGCGCTGCGGGCATTGGCCAGGCCCATCAGCGTCAGAAAAACGAGCACGGCGTAAAGACCTGCTCGCAGTGGTGCGGGCCAAGCGCGATAGAAAGTGGCACGGCCACTTCGATACGCGGCAAAGTCATAGAGGCACAGCAGGCCTACGCCGAGCAGCGTGGCCAGCGGTGGCCGGGCCACGGTGGCGGCGAATGCCTGAGAACCCGTCAGCAGTTCTGCGGTGAAGGCCTGGATTTGCTCGAACGACTTCGCGCGGAAAAGCAGCCAGCCGTAGCACACGAACTGAAAGAAGACGACCGTGGCCACAACTCGGCTCACCATGGCCGCCCAGCCCTTGAGCTGAAGCGGCTTGAAGAAGCCATTCACGATCAACAAGCCACCCTGGTAAGCGCCCCATAGGATGAAGTTCCAGGCGGCACCGTGCCAGAGACCGCCGAGCAACATGGTGATCATCAGGTTGACCTTGGTGCGGATCGGGCCGACCCGGTTCCCGCCCAAAGGAATGTAGAGATAGTCTCTGAGCCAAGACGAAAGCGACATGTGCCAGCGCCGCCAGAACTCGCTGGCGTTGGATGAAAAATACGGGAAGCGGAAATTCTGACTCAACTCAATGCCGAATAGTTTGGAAACACCGCGCGCGATATCTGTGTAGCCAGAAAAATCGCAATAGATCTGCAGCGCGAAAGCGTAGGTCGCGAGAATTATCGCACCAGCATTTGGAGTTTCAACGCTGTTGAATACTGAATCGACAGTAGGCGATAAACCATCGGCAATCACGGTTTTCTTGAAGAGCCCCAATAGAATCAGAAAAAGGCCACGAGTCAGATTCTCTTCCGTGATGGTACGAGGTTTTTCCAGCTGTGGAATCAGAACCGCCGGACGCTCGATCGGCCCTGCCACCAACTTCGGGAAGTAGGCGATGAACAATGCATAGTGCCTGAACTTGGTGGTGGCCGGGATATGCCGATGATGTATCTCGATCACATAGCTGAGTGACTCGAATATGTAGAATGATATTGCTGGAGGGAGAACAATGTTCAGGTAGGTACGATTGACCTTCACGCCGAGGGATTGCAATGCCACTTGGGCAGAGTCGATGAAGAAATTGAAGTATTTGAAATAGCCAAGAACAGCCAGCGCAAACACTGTGTAAATGACGATGCAGCGCGTTCTCTTGCCTTGATCTTCCGTTTGCCCGACAGCACGCCCGGCGAGAAAGCTCGCGCCGGTGACGAGCCAGATCAGCAGCAGAAACCGGGCATCCCAGCACGCGTAGAAGTAATAACTCCCCGCCAGCAGCAAAGCATTTTGAACTTCGTGGCGCCTGATCAATGCGTAAAGGCTAAAGCCGATGAGGATGAAATAGGCGAACTGGAGCGATGCGAAATTCATGACCGGGCGGGTTGGGAGGCGTTGGCTCGGAGTGTTGGCGCGATGGACGCAGGCGCAGGCGCGGGCCGTGTGCGGCTTGATTGGTGGCTCAAGCTGCAACCGCAGCTGCCGAGCTAGCCGACTGCAACGGCTGTCCCTGGCGACGGCGAGTATGGCCGCTCCGTCGATTCTGTGACACCCTGGTGTTGGGGGGTGCGGAACGGCCCGGGCTGCCGAAGCGCCGTAACTGCGAGAACCTGGCACCAGTCTGGCTCAACCACTGAAAACAGGGGCTGTCGCGACGTGCAGTTGCTCATACACTTTGCGACTCCCGTGCCGTTCTGAAAGCTTGGTAACCCATATCGGGTGTATTCGAACGTTGCACAAGATACTCACCAACGGAACACCATTGACCATTTTCTATATTTGTCCCTGGGCTGAAAAGCCTACTGGCGGGATCAAGCAGATATTCCGTCATGTAGAAGCATTGAGTGATGCGGGGTTCGACGCCTACGTTCTTGCTCTGGAAAGTGACATGCCTTCATGGTTCATGTCATCAGCCTCGGTGGCGAGAGTGATCACTCGCAGACTGAGCTGGATCCCAAGCAGGGCGTCGCGAAGGAAAAACAGAATTGATTGGCTTTCCTCCACGGCTGCGCCGCTCGTAGAACTAAGGGGTCCCGCGAAATCTGCTATCAGAAGAAAACTTGATTCTGGCGATATTCTTGTGCTTCCGGAATACTTGGGCAGTGCATTGCAGCCTTGTGGCTTTAGGTCCAAACTCGTGGTTTTCAATCAAAACGCTCATTACACATTCACTGGGTTTTCTCACACTGATGATCTGGGCAATTTCATTTACCGCGGCAAACTGCTCGCTGCCTTGGCAGTTTCAAACCATACTTTCGACTACTTGAAGTATTCATTCCCTGAATTGCGTGTTTTATTGACGCCGAACGGCGTTGATGGGAGCATGTTCTTTCCCAGCAAGGAAGGGAAAAAGCGACAGATTGCTTTTATGCCCAGAAAACTCCCAAGTAGCATTGTTCAGGTTCTTCAAATTCTCCGCGGCCGCGGTTCCTTGAAGGGCTGGGACTTGTGCCCCATCGATGGTTTGGGAGAGGCAGAAGTTGCCAGAATGCTGCGTGAGTCGGCCGTCTTCATGTCGACTTGCCACGATGAAGGGTTCGGGTTGCCTCCCCTGGAAGCTGGTGCCAGTGGCTGTGTGGTTGTTGGATATACGGGTTACGCGGCACGGGAATTCATGTTGCCGGAACACTGCTACCCGATTGCGCAAGGCGATGTTCTTGGGTTTGCCCAGACCTTGGAGAAGCTTGTCTGCGAATTCGATGCCAACCCCGGCAGGCTGCTCCAGCAAGCCGCTGCCTACTCGGAATTTCTTCAGAAAAATTATTCAAAAGACCGGGAGAGCAAACAAGTCGTTGCTGCGTGGAACGACATCTGCCCACAAGACGGTCAGCGCCGTGCTCACCAAGGATGACTGAAGCGTGCAAATCCGCCAAACCTGACTGGGCCCTGAATCGCGACAAACGTGTGAGAGACCTCGTGCAGCAGATGAAACGGTTCTCTTCCACATAACCAGATCTCCAGTGGCGCCGTTGTGTGGATTTGTGGCGTTTTGCGCCCGGCAGCACGGCGGGGCGGGATGCCTCCTCCATTAGAATTCAGACGGGCTTTCACCGAAGATTCCGAAGCCCTCCGTGGTGGGCGTGGCGCTCACCCAAAAGCGCTGGTCAATAAGGTTGCCGCACGCCCGAGCGTCACAAAAACGAACCGTGGTTTGCACCCGATGAATCATGATCAATGACCCTTCTGTCGTGACCTCTTGCCCCATGTTCAACAGCTCGGGTGTTGCCTCAGCCACCAGAACAGCCCAGAACGCCTTGAACGCTGCCCACCTTGCTTCTCCGTTGGTTTTTGTGGCCGGGCCTTTGCGTTCGGGCTCCACGCTGATGACCTTGATGCTTGACCGTCACTCATGCCTCAAGAATCCGGGTGAGTTCGATTTCCTGTTCGATGCTTTCGGTGTTGATGGGGGGTTGGCTGCCGCGCAAGCCATGTCATCCGAAAGACTTGACGATTTCTACAGCGATGACCGTGGCTACCTGTCATCGGAAAAGAGGCTGGGGCCAGCGGCGCCTGTTCCGCAGCGATTGCGTGAGTTGGTCAATCGCTACGCGGAGGGGGTTCCTTGCCTGGCGTTGTCGGTTCACCGCAATTTCGTCAGCGCGCATGAGATCTTTCCGCAAGCGCGCTTCATCCACCTTTTGCGCGACGCGCGCGATTGCGCCAAGTCTGCCGTGGCGGCATGTTTCGCCGGCAATGTGTTTCATGGGCTGGAGCCGTGGGTTGACTCCGAAGAAAGCTGGGATCGTCTGCGGCCGCGCCTGACCTCAGAGCAGTTCATCGAGGTGCGATACGAGGAGCTCGTGGCCGAGCCCGAGCGCGTGCTCACCGACATCTGCAAGTTCCTGGGTCTGCAATATGAGCCGCAGATGCTCGACCTGAGCAGCACGACCTACGAGCCACCGTCTCCACGTTTTGCCAACCAGTGGCGCCGTGGCATGAGCGCGCGTGACATCTCGCTGGTCGAAGCACGTGTCGGTTCGATGATGGCTGCGCGGGGCTACGAGTTGGTGAGCAAGGGCCCGCGACGGGTGAGTTACTGGACTCGCTGGATGCTGAAGTTGCAGAACAGCGCTTCGCGCCACCGCAACGGCTTGCGCACCTACGGCGTGAGCAACTGGACGCAGGACGTGATCGCACGTCACCTGGGCCTGCGTGGCCTGGTGCGGGCCGCGCGCCTGAAGATGTACCCGATCAAGGCCAAGACGCTGAAGTAACAGCGGTCGTCTGCCGGCGCCTCGGCCGGTTGTGAATGGGCCGGCCGACGCCGGCCGCCATCAAGCCAAACGCCCCAACTCACGCAAGCGCGCAATCACGGCATCAGCCGCGGCCTCGGCACTCTGGTGCTCGGTGTTGACGCGTATCTCCGGGGCCTCGGGCGGCTCGTAGGGCGAATCCACCCCGGTGAAGTTGCGCAACTCCCCGCGCCGTGCCTTGCGGTACAGGCCTTTCACATCGCGCGCTTCGGCCACATCGAGCGGCGTGTCGACGTGAACCTCGATGAACTCTCCTTCTTCGAATAGGCGCCGCGCCATGGCCCGCTCGGCGAGGAATGGTGAGATGAAAGCGGTGAGCACGATCAGCCCGGCGTCGACGAACAGGTGGGCCACCTCGGCCACGCGGCGGATGTTCTCCACACGATCGGCATCGGTGAAGCCCAGGTCCTTGTTGAGGCCGTGGCGCAGGTTGTCGCCGTCGAGCAGGTAAGTGTGGCGCCCCAGGGCATGAAGCTTCTTGTCGACCAGGTTGGCAATGGTCGATTTGCCCGCTCCTGACAAACCGGTGAACCACAGCACGGCTGGGCGCTGGCCCTTGCTGCGTGCGCGTGCGGCCTTGTCCATGTCAACCGGCTGCAGGTGCACGTTGTGCGCACGCCGCAGCGCAAAGTGCAGCATGCCGGCACCCACGGTGTTGTTGCTCATCCGGTCAATCAGGATGAAGGCGCCGGTGTCGCGGTTGTTCTTGTAGGGGTCGAACGCGATGGGCCGGTCGAGTGCGAGGTTGCATACGCCGATCTCGTTGAGATCGAGCTTCTTGGTCGCCAGATGCTCCATCGTGTTGACGTTGATCTTGTATTTGGGCTCGGTGATCGTGGCGCTCAGCGTGCGCGTGCCGATCTTGAGCAGGTAAGGGCGCCCGGGCAGCATGGCGTCATCGGACATCCACACCAGCGTGGCCTCGAACTGGTCGGCCACTTCGGCGGGGGCTGTGGCCACCGAGATC
>JACMKW010000513.1 GCA_014379885.1 Rhizobacter sp. | reverse complement strand
TCCATGTGTTCACGCACGACAGCATCGGCCTCGGTGAAGACGGCCCCACGCACCAGTCGATCGAACATGCGGCTTCGCTTCGTTTGATCCCGGGCCTCGACGTCTGGCGCCCCGCCGACACCGCCGAAACCGTGGTCGCCTGGGCTTGCGCCATCGAGAACAAGCACCGCCCGAGCGCGCTGCTGCTGTCGCGCCAGAACCTGACCTACGCCCCCAAGAGCGGGCTCGACGACATTTCCAAAGGCGCCTACGTGCTGGCCGAGCCGAGCGAGGTGGGCCTGAAGAAAAAAGCGCAAGCGGTCATCATCGCCACCGGTTCCGAAGTGGGCCTGGCGCTGCATGCGCAACAGCAACTCGCCCAAAGCGGCATTGCCGTGCGCGTGGTCAGCATGCCCAGCACCAGCGTGTTCGACCGCCAGAGCGCCGCCTACAAGACCAGCGTGCTGCCGCAAGGCCTGCCGCGCATTGCGGTCGAGATGGGTGTGACCGACGGCTGGTGGAAGTATGGTTGCGCCGCGGTGGTGGGCATCGACACCTACGGCGAGTCGGCCCCGGCGCCGGTGCTGTTCAAGCATTTCGGGTTCACGAGCGAGAACGTGGTGGGCACCGTGCGCGCGGTGCTGGCTGGTCGCTGAAAGCCCAGAGCAGCGGCTATGTCGACCCGGGGAAAACAGCTCCTTTGCGCCTCGGCATGGGCCGTGGCCGCCTGGTTTTCCATGCCGGCTGCGCAGGCGCAGGACACGGCCGGAGCCGTGGTGCTGGACAAACCCCAGTCACCGCTGCATTGCCTGACACCTGCCGTGGCGAATCTCGCGGCACCGGTGTACCCGCCCGACAGCCTGTACCTCAATAATGGGGGCATGGTTCGCGTGCGTCTCACGTTCCGCGATGCGGCCAAGGCGCCCGACGTCGAGATCGTTTACGCCACCCAGGAAGCCATGGCCGATGCCGTGAGAGACAGGGTTCGCGAGTACCGCCTGCCTTGCCTGCCCGAAGGGGTGGGGCCGGTGCTGGCAACTCAGCTGTTCGACTTCAACCCGCACGACGGCCGCAAGGTCTTCTATGGCAAGGCGCTGGATGACGCAGCGCCCACACAACCCTGCCGCTTCACCAAGGTGCCCGACGCCTTGCCGCGCTTCCCGGCCTATTCGACTGGCCTGATCTCGTCGGTCAGACCTTCTGGAACGGTGCTGATGCGCATGACCTTCACCGACAAGGACAAACCGCCTGCGACCAAGGTGCTGTTCAGCACTGGCGGGCCGAGGTTCGTCGAGGCGGTGGAGTTTTACGCTCAGGACTATCGCCTCGATTGCCCCACGCCCTATGCGCCGGTGGATGCCAAGCAAGTCTTTCATTTCCGCATGGAAGGCGAGGCGCGGTACGGCCTGAAGAACCTCAGCCTGCAGCAGTTCGTCGGGGCGATGGACCGCCTGTCTGACCAGCATGTGCGTTTTAACCTCGACACGATGAAGTGCCCGTTCGACCTGCGCTTGAGGCTGTTGCAGCCGCATGCGGAGAACGACGTTGGCGAGGTTGCAAGCAGCGAGCCTTCTCGTCGCGAGTTCATCGAGTGGCTGCGCGGTGCGGCGTTGAAATTGCCCGCCGCAGCTTACGAACAAGTCATTGGCAACACGATCACGGTGACCGTGCCGTGCGGCACGTTGGACCTGTCATGAACACCGCCACCCTTCTTTGGCCGTCGCATCTCGTTTCGTGACCGAAGGCCGAGCTTCCGTTTCATTTACCAGGAGAAACTCATGACCATCAAGATCGGCATCAACGGCTTCGGCCGCATCGGGCGCATGGTGTTCCGTGCCGCCGCCCAGAATTTTCAAGACATCGAGATCGTCGGCATCAACGACCTGCTCGAACCCGACTACCTGGCCTACATGCTGCAGTACGACTCGGTGCACGGCCGCTTCAAGGGTGAGGTGTCGGTCGACGGCCACACGCTCATCGTCAACGGCAAGAAGATCCGCCTCACCGCCGAGCGCGACCCCGCCGCGCTGAAGTGGAATGAGGTTGGTGCCGACATCGTGGTCGAAGCCACCGGCCTCTTCCTTGACAAGGCGGGTGGCGAGAAGCACTTGGCTGCGGGTGCCAAGAAGGTGATCATGTCGGCCCCGTCGAAAGACGACACGCCGATGTTCGTGTACGGCGTGAATCATGCGTCATACAAGGGCCAGGCCATCATCTCCAACGCCTCGTGCACCACCAACTGCCTGGCGCCGCTGGCCAAGGTGCTGAACGACAAGTGGGGCATCAAGCGCGGCCTGATGACCACCGTGCACGCGGCCACCGCCACGCAGAAGACCGTTGACGGCCCGAGCAACAAAGACTGGCGCGGCGGCCGCGGCATTCTGGAAAACATCATCCCGTCATCCACCGGTGCCGCCAAGGCCGTGGGCGTGGTGATTCCCGAGCT
>JACMKW010000512.1 GCA_014379885.1 Rhizobacter sp. | reverse complement strand
CCTGGGCTTCTTGCCGGCGCAGTGGCTGTTGCGCAGCGACACGCTGCAGGCGATGTTCCAGTTCGGCCTGCGTGAAGCGCTGTTGTTCCTGGTGGTGCTGTTGCCGTTTGCCGCGGCGCTGTCGGCCGTGCTGATGGCCGTGGCCATTCGCTGCAAGAGCTTCAAGGAGGCGCAGGCCAGCAGCACGCTGGTGGTGCTGGGTGTGTCGCTGCTGCCGCTGGTGACCACCTTCAACCAGAGCGGCGAAGCGCCGTGGCACTTGTGGGTGCCGGCGCTTGCTCAGTACACGCTGATGATGCGGGTGCTGAAAGGCGAGGGCTTCGGGCCTGAGCAGGTGGTGGTGCCGGTGCTCGTGTGCTTGTTGCTCACCGCCGTGGGCGTGATCTTCGTGGCACGGCGGCTGAGGCTTGCGGCGGTGCGCTGAAGCAGACACGAGGTCGTGCCACATCGTGGATTCCCGCCTTCGCGGGAATGACGGCAGGGTTAGCACGCGCGACGCGCCGTGCCCCATCAAGCAACGCCCGCGGATCCGGCTTTGCCGGTCCGATGGGCGGCGCCCTTGGGGGCTGAGCCCGGACTCAAACAGTCCAGTGGACTGTTTGTGCCTGGCGAAGGGCTGGGCCTCTGGCCCGGCGCGGCCTGCAAGGCGGCAGCGCAGCGACTGGGGGGCCTAGTTGAGCCCGGCCTTCTTCTTGTCCATCCAGCCCAGCGTCTTGGCATGCAGGCTCTGGATGTAGAGCCTGTCGTCGGTTTCGGTGACGGCGGTGGCCTCGGGGTAGGCGCCTGTCGGGTCTTGCAGATCGACCAGCACCTTGCCGGATTCATCGAACGCAAACACATGGCCGTAAGCCGACGGCACCGGCCACAGCGCCTTGGGCAGGCGCATCGACAGCGAGCGCAACCAGGGTTTGCCGGCAGCGTTGTCGATGAAGGCGCCGCGGGGCTTGACCAGGCCCACCCAGATCTTGCCGCCCTGGCCGCGCATGAGGTTGTCGGGGTAGCCGGGCAGGTTGTTGAGCAACACGCTGGCGGTGGCCACCGGTTTCTTGGCGCTCACGTCGACTGCGGCGACCGCCACCTTCCAGATGCGGTATTCGCCGGTTTCGCCGACGAACACATGCTGCTCATCGGCGCTCAGGGCCAGGCCGTTGGGGAAGCACAGGTCGGAGAGCAGCACGCGCGTGATCTTGGTGGCAGGGTCGTATTCAAGCAGGCGGCCGGTCGATTGATGCTCAATGATGTCGAGCACGCTCGCGTTGAAGGTGCCACCCCAGTCTTTGGCGCCGAAGCGCTGCGAGGCGTCGGTGAAATAGATCTTGCCGCTCTTGGCCACCACCACGCCGTCGGCATAACGGATGGGGCTGGTGCCGCCCTTGTCGTTGACGGTGTCGGTCAGCAGCTCGACCTTCACGCTGGCACCGGTGCCGGTAGCGCGCAGCAGACCGCCGTGTTTGCCGGCCATCGGGTCGGTGATGACCATGGCGCCGTCGGCGTCGAAATCAAAACCCAGCGGACGCCCACCGGTTTGCACCAGCACCTCGCGGCCCGAACCATCGGGGCGCAAGCGGATGATGGCGCCGCTATCAACTGCGGTGTAGAGCCAGCCATTGCGCAGCACGATGTGCTCGGGGCCTTGGTGGCTGCCGAGCGAGATGGATTCCAACCCGGCCAGGCGATTGTTCGCTGCGTGCGCGCCGGTGTAGCCCGGCGCCGCGGGTGCCGTCCACACCGCGGGCTTCACCGGCACCGGCCACAGGAAGAGGTAGGCGGCCAGCACGGCCACAGCGAGCAGCAACACGGTCAGACCACGGCGCATGGGGAATCTCCGGCGTTTGAAAGCCGCACGAGTATGCGCATGATGTGCGCATGAAACAGCCCGTTGCTTCCCTGAGTTCGCATGATTTGAGCTGGAAACAGGCTCGCCTGAACGAGCTGACGCCGCTGGAGCTGGCGCGCATCTACCGCGCGCGCCAGGAGGTGTTTTCCATCGAGCAGAACTGCGTGTACCTCGATGCCGACGAGGCTGACGAACAGTCGTACCACCTGGCGGCCTGGTCAGATGAGCAGGTGTTGCCGCTGGCCTATGCGCGGTTGGTCGACCCGGGCATCAAGTACGCCGAGCCCTCGATGGGCCGTGTGATCACCACGGCCGCAGTGCGTGGCACGGGGCTCGGGCGCGAGCTGGTGCAGCGGGTGCTGGCCTTGTGTGACGAGGTGCACCCGGGGCTTGGGGTGCGCATCTCGGCGCAGTCGCGCCTGCTGCGCTTCTACAACGAACTGGGCTTTGTGGCCGTGGGTGAGGGCTACATGGAAGACGGCATCCCCCACATCGAAATGCTGCGCCCTGGCGAGCGCAGCTGAGGCTTCAGTGCTCGACCCGTTCCAGCGCGCGCTGCACCTCGCTCTGCCATGGCAACGCGTGCACCAGCTCGTTGAGCCGCAGCGTGGCCTCGAAGCCCGACAGCACCTGGCCTTGTGCACCGACGAGCTGCAGGTTGGTGACCAGGCCGAAGGGGTCGGCCATCGCGACCACCCCTTCCTGGATCTGCACCCAGTCCCACGCGACGCCGGCTGCGCCATCGCCGGAGGGGCCACCCCAGAGGGTTTGGCCGGTGGTGGGTGTGTCGGAATCTCCGGGGTTGAGCACCCGCGTACCCAGGTGCACAAAGTGCAGCTCGGGCGTTTGCACTGCGGGGCAGGTGACCGGTGGCCACGCACAGACGATCCATGCGGGGGTGGTGCTCTGAGGGGGGCGGGTGTAAGGACGCAGCATGATGGTGGCCGTTTTGTTGATTTACGAATGATGTGATCAAGTGCTGGCCGGCGCAGCTGTAAGAGCTGTCAGCTGTCAGAGATGACAGGTGTAAGGCTTGTCAGGGGTGAGGAGGTTCGGGGTGGAACAGACACTTTGAAGGGAAGGCGCATGCTTCACAGTCGCTATTTGTCAGTGCTCGAGGCCAAGACCAGCCAGGAGTTTGAGGACGAGGTTGTTCGTTTTGCACGGCGACTCGGCTTTGAGACGGTGACGGCGATCGTCGTTGTGGATGCGCCGCGCGGAGAAACCAAGTTCATAGATATCGGGTACGCACCCGCTGCCTACCGTGAAAGCTATGAAGACTTGCGCAACGGTTCGATAGACCCAGTGATGCAGCATTGCCGGATCAAGAGCGTTCCTATCATTTG
>JACMKW010000511.1 GCA_014379885.1 Rhizobacter sp. | reverse complement strand
TGGCAGCGGCCTTCTTCGGATCAGCGTCACCGTGGCCCCAGGCGGGACCGGAAGCGATCAAGACAAAGATCATCGCAAGCCTACTCATTTCAAGTTTCATTGCATTCTCCTTTGTGAAAAATCAGTGATGCCCATGTCCTGTTGGCTTGCGCGCACGCAGCCCCGCGGGCGCAGCCGCGGGCGGCGTCGTGCCTGCCGATGGTGTTTCGGTGTGAGAAGCTACGGGAGCGGCACCGGTCCACTCGTAGGCAACCGTTCCCGGTGGCTGCTTGTACCAGCCCGGATCCTTGTAATCGCCGCGCGCCTGGTCGCGTCGAACCTTGAGCACACTGAACATGCCGCCCATTTCCACCGAGCCAAAAGGCCCCTCACCGCCCATCATCTTGGCGGTGTTGTCTGGCACGGGCATGTCCATCTCCGACATGTCGGCCATACCTCGCTCGCCCATCACCATGTAGTCGGGGATCAACTTGTTCAGCTCCTTGACCACGCCGCGGTGATCGACACCGATCATGGTTGGCACGTCATGCCCCATCGCATTCATGGTGTGGTGGCTCTTGTGGCAGTGGAACGCCCAGTCGCCTTCTTCGTCGGCCAGGAACTCGATTTGCCGCATCTGGCCGACCGCCACATCGGTGGTCACCTCGTACCAGCGGGCGGACTTCGGGGTCGGCCCGCCGTCGGTGCCCGTGACCATGAACTCGTGCCCGTGCAGGTGCATCGGGTGGTTGGTCATCGTGAGGTTGCCGAAGCGGATGCGCACCTTGTCGTTCTTGCGCACGTTGAGGGAGTCAATGCCCGGAAACACACGGCTGTTCCACGACCACAGGTTGAAGTTCAACATCGTCATGATCTTCGGCGTGTAGGCGCCCGGCTCGATGTCGTAGGCATTGAGCAGGAAGACGAAATCGCGGTCGACCTCGTCGATCAGCGGGTGTTTGGCTTTCGGGTGAGTGATCCAGAAGCCCATCATGCCCATCGCCATCTGCGTCATCTCGTCGGCATGGGGGTGGTACATGAAGGTGCCCGGTCGCCGCGCAATGAACTCGTAGACGAAAGTCTTGCCGGGCTGAATGGCAGGCTGGGTCAGCCCGGTGACGCCGTCCATGCCGTTGGGAAGCCGCTGGCCATGCCAATGGATCGAGGTGTGCTCAGGCAGCTTGTTGGTGACGTAGATGCGCACCCGGTCGCCCTCGACCACTTCGATGGTCGGCCCCGGCGACTGGCCGTTGTAGCCCCACAAGTGGGCCCTGAAGCCGGGTGCCATCTCGCGCACCACGGGTTCAGCCACCAGGTGGAACTCCTTCACGCCCTGGTTCATGCGCCAGGGCAAGGTCCAGCCATTGAGCGTGACGACCGGGTTGTAGGGCCGCCCGCTGTTGGGCACGAGTGGCGGCATGGTGTTCGGTGTGGCCTGCATCACCGGCTCGGGCAAGGCGGCCATGGCCACCTTGCTCACGCTCGCAGCGGCGACCGCGCCGGCGGCGCTGCCCATCAGAAAGTTGCGTCGATTGGTTGTCATGATGAATGGGGTTCAGTGGGCGGGAGCCGCGCTGCTGGAGGAAGGCGCCGCATCCATGGCGGGGCCACCCACGGGCTTGCCGATGAGGGTGGCCTGCAGCGCAGCGTCGGCCAGCCAGAAGTCACGCTGGGCTCCGATGGCCTGCATCACGCTCGAGATCTGCTCACGCGAATCGGCGAGCAACTCAAACACGCCGATGAGCATGCCGTTGTAGCGAAGCACGTTTTCCTCGGCGATGGTTTTGCGCAGCGGCACGATCTCATCGCGGTAGTGGCGTGACAGGTCATAGGCCGTGCGGTATGCGCTGTAGCCTTCACGCACCTGCGAGCGTGCCACCACGGCGAGCTGCGCGGTGCGGTTCAGCGCCGCCATGTAGGTGGCTTGCGAGCGGCTGCGGCTGGCGTCGCCAAAGTCGAAGATCGGCAACGGCAGTTCCAGGCTGTAACCCTTTTGCGAGGGCCGGCCGGTCTCGCTGTTGCGCACGATGCCGAGCTCGAGCCCGTTCACGAAACTCGTGACGCGGGTCAAGCCCTGGTCACGTGCCGTGAAATCGAGGCTGGCGCGCGCCAGGCGCACGTCCAGCCGCTGGTCCATCGCCGCCTGGACGACCACGCTTTCATCCTTGGGTGACGCCGGCAAATCCGGCAGTCGATTCGGCAGCGTGAGCGCACTCGCCTGCGCATCGTTGAGCCCCAGCGCACGCACCAGGGCTTCGCGGCTCGCGCGCGCTGCTTGGCGGGCGCGAGCAAACTGCGCCACAGCGTCGGCCGAGAAGGCCTGTTCACGCGCGCGTTGAAGCTTGCTGAAGTTTCCGACCGCTTGCATGCGACGCGCCAACTCCGCACCGGCGTCGGCCGTGGCCTTGACCTGTTCGGCATATTGCAGCGTTTGCTGCGAGGCCACCGCATGAACCCAGGCCAAGCGCGCATCGGTGGCGGCTTGCACCACATTGCTCGCGAGCGTCAGGCGATTGGCCTGGTGCTGGTAGTCGGCCAGGCGCAGACGCGAAGGCAGCAGCAGCAAGTCCAGCACTGAGAAGCTCAGCACGCGGCCGATCTCGATCTCGCGCGCGCCGGCCTCGTTGCGCACCAGACGTTCGAACGAGAACACCGGGTTGGGAAGGCGTGCGGACTGGGTCGCTCCGGCCGCTTCCGCCGCGCTCTCGTAGAGCAAGGCTTGCAAGGACGGGCTGTATGCCAGTGCGATGCGCACTGCATCGTCGGCGGACAGCGGCTTGGCAACCAGGCGATCGGTCTCGGCCTGTGCCTCGCGGCGGGCATCGTCGCTGGTCAGCCACTTGACTTCGGAGCCGATGCTTTGGCGTGTCAGTGCCTGAACCTCGATGTAGTTGTCGCTGACAGCGGTGCTGGCACAGCCGGCCAGCGCGGCTGCAGCGGCCACGGCCGTCATCCAGCGCAGCGTGCGGGGCATCCCCGCCAGACGGTTGTTGAGGCGAGAACTCATGGTTTTTGGGGCATGACGTGGCCGCCATGGGAGGTGTTGGGTGAGCTGGAGGGTGCTGAGGCCGACTTGGCCGCCGACGATGCCTTGACCGGTGCCGGGTCCTGGCCCACCGGCATCGCTTCAGCACCCGCAGCTTCGCGGGCATAGGCCTGCCAGCCGCCGATGCGGCCCACCAGGTCGTTCGACTCGCGCCACGACAGCACCTTTTGCTCGTTGAAGACGCGGTAGCCGTCGAAGGCGGATTGGTAGCCCGAGGAGGAACGGGCGGCGGCAGCGGGGATAGCGGGTGTAGCGGGGATAGCGGTCGACGCAGAAGTGGCCGGCGTGGCGGGCTTGGTTTGCGCCAAGCCTGCCATGGATGTTGAGGCGATCAGGGTCGCGGCTGCAATGCCGCGCAATCGGGTTGTCATGAAAATCCTCGCAAAGGGCCGCAAGCGACGCAACGGTCGCCTCAGCGGGTGGCGGTGGTGGCGGAACGGCATCTCGCAGGCGCATCAGCGCCCACGGCTGCGTCCGGACGACGCGTCAGGCGAGGATGTTTCGGGGTGGTCGCTCCAGACCGCTGGTCAGGAAGAGCCCGATGGCATGGGGCATGGCCGGAACCGCGGTGTCGCGGGTGATCTGGGCATCGAAGGACAGCACCGCGCTCGGCAGCGCCGTGGCCATGCAGCACGACGCACACGCGCTGCACTTGGACTTGCCGAGCTTTTGCACCGAGTCGTGGGGTTCGCAAGGCGTGGCGGCATCTTCGGCGGGGGAATGGTCAGAGACTGCGGCCTGTGCACCGCCGTGTTGCTCGCCGTGCCCGCCGCCGTGGCCATGGGCAGCATGCGAAGGGCCACCTTCGGACCGTGCCGCAGTGCTTGGGTGATGCGGCTGCGCGGACTCCGCCCTCTGGTGGTGGCTCGGTCCGCAGTTCATCATCGTCGCGGCCGCCCAGCTTTGCACCGGCAACGCAGCGACGAGCAACCACATGAACACAGAACGCACCCAAGACGACATGCTTAAAAGTCTAAGCGATCGAGCCTGAGTTCAGGGAAGGCCCTGCGGGCAGCATGACAGCAGCGTGGAAACCCGGGTGCACGGTGTTGGACTACCAGCTTGGCAAGCACCGATAAACGAAACACGGGCCGCCAGGGCCCGTGTTTGTTATAGCTGGAGGAGTCGGAGGGATTCGAACCCTCGATGCACGTTTTAGCGCACATACTCCCTTAGCAGGGGAGCACCTTCGGCCACTCGGTCACGACTCCAGCACGAGGCGCAGATTCTAAGCCAGAACTCTGCCCGTTCAGGCTGCGGCTTGTTCCAGGTCGAAGGCTTTGTGCAGCGCCCTGACCGCCAACTCCATGTACTTCTCGTCGATCACCACGCTGGTCTTGATTTCGCTGGTGGTGATCATCTGGATGTTGATGCCCTCTTCGCTCAGGCAACGAAACATCTTGCTCGCCACGCCCACATGCGAGCGCATGCCGATGCCCACGATGCTCACCTTGCAGATCTTGGCGTCGCCCATCACCTGCGCGGCACCTGTCTGCGGCAGCACGGTGTTCTTGAGCACATCGAGCGCACGTGCGTAGTCGTTGCGGTGCACGGTGAACGAGAAGTCGGTCTTGCCATCGTGCGAGACGTTTTGAATGATCACGTCCACATCGATGTT
>JACMKW010000510.1 GCA_014379885.1 Rhizobacter sp. | reverse complement strand
TGCACCAGCAGGGCTGGGCCGTGTCGGCGGTATTCGACGACGATGCCAGCAAGCACGGGGCGCGCATCGGCGGCGTGCCCGTGCTGGGGGGGCTGGAGCAGCTCTCTCATCCGGGGAAGGTGCAAGGCGCTACGCACGTGATTGTGGCCATGCCTTCGTCAAGCCCCGCACAGCGCCGCCGGGCCTTCGACCTGGCCGCAGCCACCGGCTTGCATGTGTTGACGGTACCCAGCGCGAGCGAACTGCGCAGCGGCAAGACCCGCATCGAACGGCTGCGCGACATCGAACCCGAAGACCTGCTGGGCCGCGAACCGGTTGTGCTGGACGAAGCCGGCATCGGCCAGACCCTGCGTGGCAAGACAGTGCTGATCACCGGTGCCGGTGGCAGCATCGGCAGCGAACTGTGCCGGCAGGTGGCGCGCTTTCAACCGCAGCGGCTGGTGCTGGTCGAACTGAGCGAGTTCAACCTGTACACCATCGAACAGGAACTGACCGACAGCTTTCCAGGGCTGGAGCTGGTGCGCCTGATCGGCGATGTGAAGGACCTGGCGCACCTGCGCAGCACCTTTCAGCGCTGGAAGCCGCAGGTGGTGTTCCACGCTGCTGCGTACAAGCATGTGCCGCTGATGGAGGAGCACAACGCTGCAGCCGCGTTGCGCAACAACACGCTGGGCACCCACCACGCCGCGCTGGCCGCCGCCGAGGCCGGGGCCGAGCGCTTCGTGCTGATCAGCACCGACAAGGCGGTAAACCCCACCAACGTGATGGGTGCCACCAAGCGAGCGGCCGAGATGGTGATCTCGGCACTGGCCGCCGAGCACGCCGGCACCAGGTTCATGGCGGTGCGTTTCGGCAACGTGCTGGGCTCCAGCGGTAGCGTGATACCCAAGTTCAAGGAACAGATTGCCAAGGGCGGGCCTGTGACGGTGACGCACCCCGAAGTCATTCGCTACTTCATGACCATTCCCGAGGCGGCACGCCTGGTGCTGCAGGCCGCGGCCATTGGTGACAGCGGGCAGGTGTTGGTACTGGAGATGGGCGAGCCGGTGAAGATCGTGGACCTGGCTCGCGATCTCATCCGGCTGGCCGGGCACACCGTGGAAGAGATTCCGATCAAGTTCTCGGGTTTGCGGGCCGGAGAGAAACTGTACGAAGAGCTGTTGGCCGACGCCGACGACACGCTGGCCACCGCAGTTCCAGGCTTGCGCATTGCCCGCCTTGACGGGCCGCCGGCCGAACTGTGCAGCGTGTTGGACTGGGCTGCCGCCGGGGCGTCAGGTGGAGATGCGGAGGTGCACCGACGGCTGATGGCGGTAGTGACGGAATATCGGCGCGCGCAGGAAAAGGGGAAAGTGGATCTCGGCGCCGCGTGACAGTCGCGAGCCTTGATCAAGACAGGCCCTTCTGGTTGCGCTCGGCGCTTTCAGAGCCGTTGCGGTCTACTGTCGTGGTTGGGCCGGGCGCTCGCGGTCGTTCACCCTGAGGGGTAAGCGAGAAGGTCGGCTCCGGCGCAAGCATGACCTGAACCGACGGCGGATCAACGGCTCTGTCAACAGGGCTTCGTCTTACGGTTGTACTGCCCGATGGCGTGATGAATGAGCCACCGTCGATAGTTTGGGCGAGCGCCACCGGTGCTTCCACGCCCAGCGTCAAGACCACTCCACAGCACGCGATGTGACACTTCAATCTCGTTGGAAACAGGCCGTAGAAACTCATCTATGCAATGGGAGGCAAGTGGCGATCGGAAAGGGCCGATGAGCGACAGCGTCGAAGCCAGCGTTGGGGGTGTGCTTCGTACCGGATGGCTGATGGGGCCTTCGCATCCTTTGTTGCTCGTCCCCAGTGGACTGCAGTCACGCGGCGTGATGTAAGGGAACGTTGCCTCGCCGATGCCGGGTAGACTTGGCTCGATGCTCGTACTGCTCTTGGCTTTTCTTGCATCAGTGGCAATCACAGCATGGATCGTTCGTGTGATGGGCCGGGACGGCCATTTCGCACTCGACCATGATGTCGCCGGGCCGCAGAAGTTCCACGTCAGGCCGGTGCCGCGCATCGGCGGTTTAGGGATTGTCGGTGGCGTGCTGATGGCTGCCGCTGTGATGGCATGGGTGAGCCCGACTGCTGGCTTGGCGGCCGTAGTGCTGTTGGCCTGCGGCTTGCCGGCGTTTGCTGCCGGCCTCATCGAAGACCTCACCAAACGCGTCAGTCCGGGCAAGCGCCTGCTCGCCACGGCGGTCTCGGCGACCTTGGCGTTCTGGCTGCTCGGCGCGCAGATCACACGCACTGACATTCCCGGCATCGAAACACTGGTTTCGGTGGGTGCCGGTGCCCTGTTGGTCACGGTGGTCGCAGTGGCCGGCATCGCCAACTCCATCAACATCATCGACGGCTTCAACGGCCTGGCTTCGATGTGCGTGATGATCATGTTGGCCGCGTTGGCCTATGTGGCGTACCAGGTCGGCGACTCAGTGGTGGGCCTGCTGGCGCTCGTGGGCATCGGTGCCGTGCTTGGCTTCTTTCTCTGGAACTTTCCATCGGGGTTGATCTTTCTCGGCGACGGTGGCGCCTACTTTTTGGGCTTTTACGTCGCCGAACTCTCGATCCTGCTGTTGGTGCGCAACGCCGCGGTGTCGCCGCTGTTTCCGCTGCTGGTCTGCATTTACCCGGTGTTCGAAACCATCTTCTCGATTTACCGCCGTCGCTTCCTGCGCGCGGTGCCGCCGAGCATGCCCGACGGCATTCACTTGCATTCGCTGATCTACCGGCGGGTCTTGCGCTGGGCGGTGGGCGACCGCAGCGCCAAGGCGCTAACACGGCGCAACTCGATGACTTCGCCGTTCTTGTGGCTCCTGTGCATGTGCTCGGTCGTTCCAGCCGTTTTGTTCTGGAGCAACTCGATGCTTATGGCGTTCTCGCTGGCGTTGTTTGCGGTTTCCTACGTGGCTCTGTACTGGCGTATCGTTCGCTTCAAATCACCACGCTGGATGCGAATGCTGGCCAGCCGCCCCGCTCCGTTTGCGGCAGAGCGATAATCGGGTCACATGGCCGAAACTCTTCCTGAAGCGGCGCCCGTCTCCGTAGAGCAGCCTCCCCCGCTCTTCAACACCCTCCCGCTGGACCCCAAGCTCCTGCGCGCCGTAACCGACTCCGGCTACGCCGCCATGACCCCGATCCAGGCCAAGGCGATCCCCATCGTGCTGGCCGGCCGCGACGTGATGGGCGCGGCCCAAACCGGCACCGGCAAAACCGCTGCTTTCACCCTGCCGCTGCTGCAGAAGATGCTGCGCCACGAGAACGCCAGCATGTCCCCGGCACGGCACCCGGTTCGTGCGCTGGTGCTGGCGCCCACGCGCGAGCTGGCCGACCAGGTTGCCAACAACGTCAAGACCTA
>JACMKW010000509.1 GCA_014379885.1 Rhizobacter sp. | reverse complement strand
CCACGGTGGAGTTGCCGGCGGCAAAGAGCTGCGTCAACTCGTCACGCAGTTCTTCGCGCAGCTTGTAGTCCAGGTTCACCAGCGGCTCGTCGAGCAGCATCAGCGGCGCGTTCTTGGCCAGCGCACGGGCCAGAGCCACACGCTGTTGCTGGCCGCCCGACAGCTCGGCCGGCAGGCGCTTCAAGAACGGCTCGATGTGCAGCTTGGCCGCGAGTTCGTTCACACGTTCGGCGATGCCTTTTTCTTTGCGCAACTTCAAAGGCGACGCAATGTTGTCGAACACCGTCATCGACGGGTAGTTGATGAATTGCTGGTAGACCATGGCCACGTTGCGTTCGCGCACTGGCGTGCCGGTCACGTCTTGGCCATCCACGCGCACCACGCCCTTGCTGGGCACGTCCAGGCCCGCCATCAGCCGCATCAGCGTGGTCTTGCCTGCTTGCGTCGCGCCCAGCAGCACCGTCACGGCGCCGGGTACCAGGCTCAAGTCCAGCGGGTACAGGTGGGTATGCGGGCCCACCTGCTTGTCGACCCGCTCCAGGGTCAACTGCATGTCAGGGCCTCTCTTGTCACAGCGCTCACGCTTTCATCTCCTGGGGTTCGGTCTTGATGTGCCAACGGGCCACGCACCAGCGGGCCACGCGTTCGCGCTCGGCGGCGCTCATGTGCAGGCCGAGCTTGGTGCGGCGCCACAGCACGTCGTCGGCGCTGCGCGCCCATTCATGCTGATGCAGGTAATTGAGTTCGGCTTCAAACAGGCCGGGGGCGATCTCTTCGCCCAGGCCTTCGGGGCCGACCACCAGCTCGATCCGGCCACCATAACAGCGCGCCAGGTGGCGGCGCACCGCAGGAGGCCAGTGCGGGTGGCGCTGGGCGAGGGCCTGGTCGAAGCGCTCGAAATCATCGTCCGGCCGAACGGGCGGGCCGATCCAGGCGCTGAGGTCACCGCCGGGCAAGAACGCGCCCGAAGTCCAGGCCGCTTTTTTCACGCCCAGGTGCTGGCACAGGCCATCGGCTGCTTCTTCGGCGAGCTTGCGGAAAGTGGTGATCTTGCCGCCCCACACGGTGAGCAGCGGGGCTTGCTGCGTGTCGAAATCGAGCTGGTAGTCGCGCGTGACGGCCGAGGCATCGCTGGTTTCGTCACCGAGCAGGGGCCGCACGCCGGCGTACGTCCAGACCACGTCGGCCGGCGTGATGGGCTTGGCGAAATAGCGGCTGGCCTGTTCGCACAGGTAGTTGATCTCGCTGTCGTCGATGCGCGCCTGGCCAACCGGGCCGTCGTGCTCTACATCGGTGGTGCCGATCAGCGTGAACTCGCCTTCGTAGGGAATGGCAAAGATGATGCGGCGGTCGGGGTTCTGGAAGATGTAGGCGTGGTCGTGCTCGAAGAGCTTCTTCACCACGATGTGGCTGCCCTTGACCAGGCGCAGTGTTTTCGATTCGTGCAGGTGCGCATGCTCCTGCAGGAACTGTGCGGCCCAGGGCCCGGCGGCATTCACCAGGGCGCGCGCGCTCACCTGGCGGCGTGCGCCCTGTGCATCTTGCAATTGCATCTGCCAGCCGGTGGCATTGCGCTGCGCATCCACACAGCGCCAGCCGGTGAGCACCGTCGCACCCCGTTGGGCAGCGTCGATGGCGTTGAGCACCACCAGGCGTGCATCGTCGACCCAGCCGTCGGAATAGACGAAGCCTTTGGTGAACTGCGGCTTGAGCGGTTTGCCTGCGGGGTGCTCAAGCATGTCGATGCCGCGTGAGCCTGGCAGGACTTCGCGGCGGGCGAGGTGGTCGTACAAGAAGAGGCCGATGCGGATCAACCACGCGGGCCGCAAGAAACTGGAGCGTGGGTCATGCGGCATCACGAAGCGCAGCGGCCACATGATGTGCGGTGCGCTCTTGAGCAACACCTCTCGCTCGGCCAGCGCCTTGCGCACCAGCGAAAACTCGTAGTACTCGAGGTAGCGCAGCCCGCCATGGATCAGCTTGGTCGACGACGACGAGGTGTGTGCGGCGAGGTCGTCTTTTTCGCACAGCACCACCGACAGGCCTCGGCCCGCGAGGTCGCGCGCAATGCCGGCGCCATTGATCCCGCCACCCACGATGAGCACATCGCAGGTGGTGTCGGCGGGCATGGGGCGGCTGTCCGGGGGCGCCAGATCGGGGGCGCCCGGGTGCGGGTGATTCAAGCTGTCTCCTGATATCAAACGATCACCCATCGCACGTGGCGGTGAACGCAGGCGCGGCCGGCGAGTGGCGGGCCGACGATTTCATCACAGTCATGTTCGGTTTGTGTTCGTTTGTTTTCCTCTTTTTTCTTTTTAGCCGACAAACGAAAGCTGCGCAAGCTCGCAATCCAGCATCGCGGGCGGTTGGCATTCGGCTACCCTCGCGAACAAAAACCGCCTGACCGAATGACACCGAACCCACGCCAAGCTTTGTTGATCCAGGAAGTTCGCACCCGCGGCGCCTTGTCTGTGGAGGCACTGGCCGAGCAGTTCGGCGTGACGCTGCAAACGGTGCGGCGCGATGTAAAGCAGCTGTCCGAGGCCGGGCTGCTGGCGCGTTTTCATGGGGGTGTGCGCCTACCCAGCTCGACCACCGAGAACATTGCCTACCGGCAGCGCCAGCAATTGAACGAGCAGGCCAAGCAGCGCATTGCACGCGCTGTGGCGCGGTCGGTGCCCGAGGGGTGCTCGTTGATCATCAACATTGGCACCACCGCCGAGGCCATTGCGCGCGAGCTGCTGCACCACAAGGGCTTGCGGGTGATCACCAACAACCTGAACGTGGCGGCCATCTTGTCGGACAACCCGGCCTGCGAGGTGATCGTGGCGGGTGGTGTGGTGCGCTCGCGCGACCGCGGCATCGTGGGCGAGGTGACGGTGGATTTCATCAGCCAGTTCAAGGTCGACATCGGGCTGATCGGCATTTCCGGGATCGAAGCCGACGGCACCTTGCGCGACTTTGACTACCGCGAGGTGAAGGTGGCTCGGGCCATCATCGAGCACTCGCGGCAAGTGTGGTTGGCAGCCGATCACTCGAAGTTCAATCGGCCGGCGATGGTGAAGCTGGCGGAGTTTGATGAGGTGGATATGTTGTTCACGGATGCTCCGCCGCCGGAGCCGTTTCCTTCGCTGTTGTCCGAAGCGGGGGTGCAGTGCGAGGTGGCGGAGTGACTCGTCTGTCCACGTCATTCCCGCGTAGGCGGGAATCCAGGATGGTTCGCCTTGCCTCGGCTTTTGTTCACTGTGTGAGGCCGCGCCGGGTGTTCGGCCCGGCGGCCGACCCCCTTTCTTTGTGTCGACAAAGAAAGGGGGGAAAGAAGGCGACCCTGCCGACTCGGCCCTCGCTGTGCGAGGGCTGCCTTGCGCTGCTCGGTCATTGCGGGTCGGGCAGAACTCACTACGCGGCCTGCGGCCGCTGCGTTCTAACAGCCGCCCGAAGTCAGTGGTTGATGCGCGCTGCGCGCGCCCCGCAAAGCCCTGTG
>JACMKW010000508.1 GCA_014379885.1 Rhizobacter sp. | reverse complement strand
TCAGCGGCTCGCTCGACTTGCGCGCCGGCCCACCGACCAGTTTGGCGAACGTGTCGTTCGTCATCGTGAGGCCGGTGGCGTAATTGAAGTAGCTCATGTCCATGCGGAACGAGCCGTCGGGCTTGACGTCGATCAGGTGCTTGTAAAACAGATCGACGTACTTCGGCACGCCGTACGGCGCCAGGCCCATGACCTTGTACTCACCCGAGTTCACCTTGAAACCGGTGTAGTAGGTCATGGCCGAATAGAGCAGGCCGAGTGAATGCGGGAAGTGGATTTCCTTCTCCACCTCGAGCTTGTGGCCTCGCCCGATGGCCACCGAGGTGGTCGCCCATTCGCCCACGCCGTCCATCGTCAGGACCACGGCCTCTTCGAACGGCGACGGGAAGAACACGCTGGCCGCGTGGCTCAGGTGATGCTCGCTGAACAGCAACTCGCCGTTCCAGCCACCCTCGGTGTCGACTTTTTTCAGCGCTTTGAACAGCAGGTCCTTGAGGAACAGCTTCTCCCTCAGCCACAGCGGGATCGACATGCGGAACGACTGAAAGCCACGTGGCGAAAAGGCCAGGTAGGTCTCGAGCAGCCGCTCGAACTTCAGGAACGGCTTGTCGTAGAACACGACCCGGTCGATGCCCTTCATGCCAACCCCGGCCTGGCTCAGGCAGTAGTCGATGGCATGCGTGGGAAAACCGGAATCGTGTTTCTTGCGCGTAAACCGCTCTTCTTGCGCCGCTGCAAGGATGACGCCGTCTTCGATCAACGCCGCGGCGCTGTCATGGTAGTAAGCCGATAGGCCAAGAATCCGCATCGGTCGGCGTGCTCAGAAAAGCGTGTAGATGAACGGTGCCACGGCAGAGCCCTTGGCCACAACGATCAGCAGACCCAGCACGGCCATCATCCCGAAGATGGGCCACATCCAGATTTTTTTGCGGACCCGCAGGAAGGCCCAAAGCTCTTTGATCATCGACATGATTGATTCCTAAAACTGGTTGGTCATGGACGTCGGCGGCGGGCCTGGCGGCTCGCGTTCGATCCAGTACGACTTGGCCGCAGGGTCAAACTTCAAGCGCAGGGGGTCTTTCCCTGACAAGCGCATCAGCAAGCCAATCGGCATGAACACGAGATAGAACAGGATTCCCAATGCAATGGGACTCACCACCTTGGCCAGCAAGAGGCCCAGCTTCATCCACAAGCGATTGGGAACTGCCAGCACGCTGGGCATGACGACAGACACCAGCGCAAAGGCTGCCGATACGCCGACGGACCACCAGCGCACCGACCCGGAGTGAAGCAACGGAAATGCAGCGATGATGAGAAACACCGCGGCGAACACAAAGCCGAATGCGCGATCGGAAGAGCCTTCGACCTCGTCTTCTCGGCTCAGATCTTCATGGGACATTGAATCGTTCCTTGGCGGCTGTTTGAAGCGGAGCGAGTGTATCCCGGCGTATGTTGAAACTCCTCCGCGGCACGGGTGGAAACGAGGGGGTTCCCCCCCGAATGAAGGCCGAAATAATGCTCACTTGTATTCGATCAGTCGCGCCGTGCCACCCGACAGGCGCAAGGCCACAAACTTGAGCTGGCCGCTGGCCTCGGCGAACTTGCCGAGCACCATGAACATGGCCCTCGCCGCGCGCTCTTTGGCTGGCCCCTTGAAGCCGCGATACAGGCGCAGCATCTGCAAGGGGTAGACCAGCAGCACGGCCAGCAACCAGGGACTGATCAATGCCGCACCCAGCAGCGCGGCGAGCGGAATCACCAGGCCCCACACCCAGGCGCGGCGCGACTCGACCACACGGTGCCGCTCGGGCGGTGCGCCATGCATGTGCACCCCTTCGGCGAAGGTGTAGCCGGCACGCATCGAGCGCTTCCACCACTGGCTGATGCGTGTCATGGCAGCGTCATGCAGGGTCATTTCAGCATTGAGGCGCCAGACGCGCCACCCTTTGGCGCGCAGGCGCAAGCACAGCTCGGGCTCTTCACCAGCGATCAGCCGCGGGTTGTAACCACCCACCGACTGCAAGGCCGCGGCGCGCATCATCACGTCGCCACCGCAGGCCTTGGATTCGCCGGGCACCGCGGCCCAGTCCAGATCGCACAGCAGGTTGTAGATCGAGCGCTCGGGGTAGCGCTCGCGGCGCCGGCCACACACGGCCACCACGTCGGTGTGGTCGACGAGAAAGCCACGCGCCTTGGCGAGCCACGCCGGGTCGACAGCGCAGTCGCCATCGACGAATTGAACGAATTCGATGCTGGGCGCCAACTCGAGCGCACGCCGCCAGCCGGCATTGCGCGCCAGCGCGGCGGTGAACACCACGTCTTTGGGCAGCACCACCACCTCGACGCCCATCTGCTGCGCCATGGCCACAGAGTCATCGGTGGAGCCTGAGTCGACATACACCACGATCTGCGCAGAACGAACCACCGAGGTCAGGCAAGCACGCAGCCGCTGGCCTTCGTTTCGACCGATAGCGACCACGGCAACGCCGGGCAGCCCCGCCACGGGTTCCACAGCGTCCACTATCACTGCGCCTGCTCAGCGGGCGCGGGGCGCTGCAGCTTCCAGAGCGTGTCGTCGAACAGCTTCCAGGCGTCCATGCCACCGTGGCACAGCAGCTTGAACATCCACAGCGGCTCGCCACCCTCTACCTTCACGCGTGGCAGGCGCGCAAGATCAGCGCCACGCCGCAGCGTGCCGTGCTGGGCGATGAAGACCGAGCTGTAGCCACAGTCGGTGAGCATCTTGGCCGTGGTCGGGCTTTCGTCGGTGCGCATACCGAAGGGGTAGGCGAACGAACTGATCGGTGAACCCAGATGCTGCTCCAGCAGTTGCTTGGAGCGTTGCCCTTCTTCGAGCGCGGCAGGCGGGCTGAGCTTGGCCACCGAGCGATGGGTGTGCGCGTGCGAGCCCACGGTGACACCTGCTGCCGGCAGGCGCGCCACTTCGTCCCAGGTGAGGTAGCGCTCGCCCGAGATGCTGGTGGTGCCCATGAAACTCGTGGTCACGTAGGCGACCGACGGAATGCGGTGGCGCTGCATGATGGGCGCGGCAATGTGCAGCACGCTGCTGAAGCCGTCGTCCATGGTGACCAGCACGGCGCCGTCTGGTAGCTCGATCTCGCCGCGCACGAATCGTTCCACGTCGTCGAGCGACACCGCGAGCTTGCGTTCGGCCAGCCAGCGCATCTGTTCTTCGAACACCGCGTCGCTCACACACCAGGGGTCGCGCACACCGTCGCCAAAGCGGTGGTAGGTGAGCACACGGACCGTGGGGCCACGGCCGGCCAGCTTGCGCAAGAGCAGCGAGCCGGTGACAAAACTGCCCAGCACCATCGCGGTACGCGCGGCCTTCTTGATCACCCAACGGAGCGTTGAAACAGTCATGCGCGGCTCTTCTTGTCTTGTCCGAACAAACGGCTGCGCGCCACGCGCAGCAGGAACAGCGGGTTGCCGATGAGGTAGCGGCGGGCCTTGTGGGGCTGGCGGATCAGCAGGCTCAGCCATTCGAAGCCGAGGCGGCGCACCCATTCGGGCGCACGCACCAGGTCGCCCACCCAGTAGTCGAACAGGCCGCCGGTGGCCAGGCACAGCGGCACCGTCAGGTGCGCGCGGTGGTGGTGGATCCAGCGCTCCTGCTTGGGGTTGCCCATGCCGACCAGCAGCAGGTGCGCGCCCGAGTTGTTGATCTTGTCGATCACGGCCGTGTGGTCGTCGGGGCCGAGGTAGCCGTGGTGGCAGCCGGCAAGCGTCCAGCCCGGGAAGGCGCGCTGCGCATAGGCAGCCGCCTGCTCGATGCGCTCGGGCGTGTTGCCCAGCATGTAGTAGCGCAGGCCGCGGTTGGCCCAGCGCGAGAACAT
>JACMKW010000507.1 GCA_014379885.1 Rhizobacter sp. | reverse complement strand
CTGAGCGACCTGCTGTTCGTGCTGGCCCGTGTGCTCAACCGAGCCAACCTCGACGGCCTGGGCGGCGATGACGTGTATTGGCGCAGCGAAAAACTGGCGCGCGGCGAAGCCAGCGACTGATACTTGAGCAGTGAGCCGGCTTCGCCCCGCGCCGCGCTTACAGTGCGGCGTTGAATCCGACCGTGAACTCAGCCAGGCTCAGCGAGCCGTCCTTGTTCTTGTCGATCTCGACAAACTTGGCCGAGATGGCCGGCAGGCGCGAAGCTTCTTCCTTGGACAACTTGCTGTCGCCATTGGTGTCGGCACGCGTGAACGCGGCCTCCACCGCGGTCTTGTCCTTGGCCGAAGAGTCCATCGTGGTTTGAGCCGACACGCCCCAGGCCACCGATGACAGGGCAACGATTGCCGCCGTGCGGTTGAGCATGTGGGTGAGCGTGGGAAAGTGATAAGTCATGGCAATGTCCTTCTGTGGTTGAGAGGAAGTCCATTCCAACGCTCATCGTTAGTGAGGGCCAGCTTTCTTGCTTGCCCTTACCTGCGAGGCATCATGTTGCGTAACAGGCTGAGGATTTGCGGAACCCCCAGCACCGGCTTACACAACATGCAGCTCAACCTCGACGGGCTTGCACCGCACGACTGAGCACATCGAGCACCGTGAGCGAGTCGTCCCAGCCGATGCAGGCGTCGGTGATGCTCTGGCCGTAGTTGAGCTTGGCCGGGTCGTCCTTGCCAGCGCTGAACTTCTGCGCGCCGGCCTTGAGGTGGCTCTCCACCATCACACCGAAAATGCGTTTGGAGCCCGCGCCCAGTTGGGCGGCCACGTCGCGCGCCACGTCGATCTGCTTTTCGTGCTGCTTGCTGCTGTTGGCATGCGAACAATCGACCATCAGCGTAGTGGGCAGCTTGGCCACTTCCAGGTCCTTGCAGGCGGCTTCCACATGGGTGGCGTCGTAGTTGGGCAACTTGCCGCCGCGCAGGATCACGTGGCAGTCGTTGTTGCCCTTGGTCTCGACGATGGCGACCTGGCCATTCTTGTGCACTGACAGAAAGTGGTGCGGGCGAGCCGCGGCCTGGATGGCGTCGGTTGCGATGCGGATGTTGCCGTCAGTGCCATTCTTGAAGCCGATCGGTGCCGACAGGCCCGAGGCCAGTTCGCGGTGCACCTGGCTTTCGGTGGTGCGTGCGCCGATGGCGCCCCAGCTGATGAGGTCACCGATGTACTGCGGCGAGATCACGTCGAGGAACTCGCTGCCCGCCGGCATGCCCAGCTTGTTGATTTCGGTGAGCAGCTGGCGCGCGATGCGCAGGCCTTCGTCGATGCGGTAGCTCTCATCGAGATAGGGGTCGTTGATCAGGCCCTTCCAGCCGACCGTGGTGCGCGGTTTCTCGAAGTACACACGCATCACGATCTCCAGCGAGTCGGCGTATTTTTCGCGTTGCTCACGCAGCTTGCGGGCGTACTCGACGGCGGCGACCGGGTCGTGGATGGAGCAGGGGCCGATGATGACCAGGAGACGGTCGTCCTTGCCCGACATGATGTTGCGCACGCGCTGGCGCGTCTCGGCGATCAGCGTCTCGGCGGCGGTGCCGCGAATGGGGAAGAAGCGCACCAGGTGCTCAGGGGGCGGCAGGGGCATCACGTTCTTGATCCTTTCGTCGTCGGTCTCGCCGGTCTTGTCGACGGGTGCAGACCAACCCTCGGCAGCGCTGGTGGGCTTGGCATTCATGCGGGTTCTCCTGGCAGTGGTGTGTATGAATTCGATGAGGCAAAAAAAAACCGCCGGGGCATCCCGGCGGTTTGGTGAGTTCGGTGCGTTGTCTTCAGCCTACGCGCTCGCCTCTCCTCCGCCGGTGCGGTGCGAGAACCAAAAATAGGCAAAGAAAAAGCTGGCGAAACGCATGGGCCGCAATGTAGCACGCTGGCGCGAGGAGCCGTCAAGCGACCCGCCCACCTTGGGGCTTGGGGCGGACATCGACACAAGCGCGCACTTTTCAACGACTTGCGCATTTGCATGACAGACCACCCTTCGTAACGAGATGTGAACCGTGTGCTAGTTCCTGTTCGGCGTGGGAACGCCTGCCTACGATGGTTTCACTGATGGAGAGCCGAACACGGCCCCAACCATCTGCCCCACAACCGGCTTCAAAACACACGAGGGATCCCGCCATGAACCACACCAACCTGTTCCGCACCCTGAGCCTGGGCCTGGCATCGCTGGCCGTTGCCACCGCTGGCGTGGCCGCCACCGTTGAACAAGAGCAGTTGAGCGAGGCGCGCAGCCTGGCCACCACCGACGTACAGGTCGCCCACGAACTGCAGACCTGGATCAGCGCCCGTGACATCGCCTTGCTGGCACAAGCCGACGGCTTGATCACCAATGACATGCGCGCCGATGCGCACCAATACGCCGTCGGCCAACTTGTTGAAGCCGATGGCCTGGTGACCGCTCAACTGCGGGAACAGATCGAGACACAACACGTGGCCCAACTCGCCGCGGCCGATGGCCTGGTGGTTGAAGGCATGGTGGCCGCCTTGAGCCAGCCGGAATCGTCGCCCGCCACGCGCAACCCCGGCGCTGTGTTGGTGGCGTCCAGCCGCATCGCACGCTGAGCTGATTGCCGTTTGACCGAGACGGGCGCCGGATTTGGCGTCCGTTTTTTTGGCGTTTTTTTGGCGTTTTTTTGGCGTTTTTTTGGCGTTTTTTTGGCGTTTTTTTGGCGAATGGTTTGCCAGTAGCATCCTCGCACCCGAATTGCTCGTCGCTGCGCCATGAAACTCTGCCCCGCCCTGATCGTGCCCCTGCTGTTGTGTGGGTGCGTGAGCATCGAGATGCCAGGCCTGGTGGCTGACACCGCCAACGTCGCCAAAGACGCCTACAAAAACGTCACGGCGCGCAAGCAACCCAATGCACCTGAGCCCGCGCAAGCTGCCGCTTCGTCAGCAGGCCCGGCACGCGCCGCGATGAATCATGCTTATGTGGGCACCGAAACCCAGAGCGTGGCCGACATCAAGCAAAACTGTGTGACTGAAGCCGCGCAGAAACTGGCGCAACTCAACGGCAAGAGCGTGCCCTACAGCGTGGCCGAGAACGAAGTGAGTGTGATCAACGGCCGCGTGGTGGCCAACTGCAAACTGGTCAGCCAGAGCTGACCGCGCCCGAGGCTTACGCCGTACCGCCCACCGTCAAGCGGTCGATGCGCAGCGTCGGTTGGCCAACACCCACCGGCACGCTCTGCCCCTCTTTGCCGCAGACGCCCACACCGGTGTCGAGCTTCATGTCGTTGCCGATCATGCTCACGCGCGTGAGTGCGTCGGGCCCGTTGCCGATGATGGTGGCGCCCTTCACCGGGTACTGGATCTTCCCGTTTTCCACCCAGAAAGCTTCGCTCGCCGAAAACACAAACTTGCCGGATGTGATGTCGACCTGCCCACCGCCGAAGTTGGTGGCGTACAGGCCGCGTTTCAGGCTGGACACGATTTCCGCCGGATCCTTGTCGCCGGCCAGCATGTAGGTGTTGGTCATGCGCGGCATCGGCAAGTGAGCGTAGCTCTCGCGGCGGCCATTGCCGGTGGGCTTGACGCCCATCAGCCGCGCGTTCAGGCT
>JACMKW010000054.1 GCA_014379885.1 Rhizobacter sp. | reverse complement strand
TTGCCGCCGTAGCCGGAGCCATAGCTCCAGATTTCGCGGGTTTCGGGGTAGTGAACGATGTACTTGGTGGTGTTGCAGGGCCAGCTAACGTCTTTCTGGCCGGGTTCGAGCGGCGCGCCCACAGTGTGCACACACGGCACGAAAACACCGTCTTCATCCAGCACGTCGAGCACCGCGCGGCCCATGCGGGTCATGATCTTCATGTTGACGGCCACATACGGGCTGTCAGACAGCTCGACGCCGATGTGCGCGATCGGCGAGCCCAGCGGGCCCATGCTGAATGGCACCACATACAAGGTGCGGCCCTTCATGGAGCCTCTGAACAAAGCTGCGTCACCGGTTTGCAGCAGCGTGCGCATTTCGCTAGGGGCCATCCAGTTGTTGGTGGGGCCGGCGTCTTCTTTCTTCTCGCTGCAAATGAAGGTGCGGTCTTCGACGCGTGCCACGTCGCTCGGGCTGCTGCAGGCCAGGAAGCTGTTGGGGCGTAGCTCGGGGTTGAGCTTCTTGAAGGTGCCGGCGGCCACAAGCTGGGCGCACAAGCGGTCGTACTCGGCCTTGCTGCCATCACACCAGTACACGTCGCGTGCTTCGGTCAGTGCGGCAATCTCTGCCACCCAGGCCACAAGACGGGCATGTTTGACATAGGCGGGTACGTTCAAGCGCAGCCCTTCCATCACGGGTCGGTTCATGGTCAGTCCAATCATCAAAGTTAAAAGCGGGATCGGGCGAGCCTCTTTGTTCACCTGAAGACAGGTTTTGAGGGGCTCGCCCCATGCCGCGGATGCCCGTGCCGCACACTTGCACAGACATTCAAAAAGATTGTCATGCCAATGTAATCCGGCCGTAACCACCGGGTCTCAGGGGGTCATGCAACTTTTGCATACGGCTATGCCGCACTCGTGTGAACTTGTTCCGCAAGCCGGGCCAAGGGCTCTGCTGCCGGGCGTCAGGCCCGCCTTAAGATTAAGCGCATGACGCTTGATCGACGCTCGCTGCTGGCCTTGCTGGCCGCCTCTGCCTTGCCCACGGTCCATGCCGCGCAGCGCAAATCGCTGACTGACCCAATGCGCCTGGGGGTCGAACAAGCGCTGCTTGAATCGGGCCTGGCCAGCCAGTTTCAGAAGGGGTTCGGGCGCGATACCGGTGTGGCCGTGCAACTGGTGCCCGGGCTCAGCGCCACGTTACTGGAAACACTGGAGCGCGGCGAAATCGACGCCGCCATGACCAACGCCCCCGAACAAGAGATCAAGCTGGAAAAACAAGGCTTGGCCCATGACCGTCGCCTGATGGCGCTGGGCGACTTCGTGCTCGTCGGCCCACTGGCGGGCGTGGGCAAGAAGGCCAAGGACCCAGTCGGCATTGCCGGCGAACGAGACATCGCCGCGGCGTTGGCCAAGCTGGCCCAGGCGCAAGCCCGCTTCATCGGCGCGCCGATCGGCAGCGGTGCCTACCTTGGGTCATTGCCCTTGTGGCGCGCCGCCAAGGTGTCGCCGGTCGCACCCTGGTACACCGAAAGCAAAGCCAGCGCGCTGGAACAGGCCGTGGCCGAAGGGGCTTACACCCTGGTGGAGCGGGGGCTGTGGGTGTCGCGCGGGCGCAAGCCACTGGCCATCATGGTCGAAGGCGACGCCCGCATGGCCACCGAGGTGCATGTGATGCGCTCCTTCCGCGTCAACCACCCGGCGGCCAAATTGTTTGGCCAGTGGGTGACGGGCCCGCAGGGCCGGCGTGTGGCGGCCGGCCTGCGCGGGTGGCGACCGGCACCACGCTGACAGCTTCCGATGCGGCATCATCCACGCCATGCCGCACACCCTGCTCAGCGTCAACGTGAGCCTCGCACGCGAGGTGCAGATCAGCGGCCGCAAGGTGATGACGGCCATCGGCAAACTGCCCGTGTCGCAACCCGTCGCGGCGAAGCCGCTGGGTCTGGTGGGCGACGAGCAGGCCGACCTGTCGGTGCACGGCGGCCTGTCCAAAGCGGTTTACGCCTACCCCAGCGAGCACTACCCTTTTTGGCAAACCGTGCGTGCCCAGGCCAGGGTGGCCTTGTGGGACGAAGCCCTGCCACCCGGAAGCATGGGCGAGAACCTCACCATCACCGGCCTGCTGGAAAATCAAGCCTGGATCGGCGACGTGCTGCGCTTTCCGAATTGCGAGCTGGCCGTGAGCGAGCCGCGTTTCCCCTGTTTCAAGTTCAACGCGGCGATGGGGTTCAACCAGGCCACCAAACTGATGGCGGCTAATGGTTGGTGCGGCTTCTACCTGGCAGTGCGTGTGGCTGGCACGCTGCAAGCGGGTGAGCGCTTCGAACTGATCCCGGGCCCACGCGAGGTAGGCATCCAGGAGTTGTTTCGCTCGCGGCTGACCGCCGCACACAAGCGTTAGCGCGTTGCAGCTTCCAGGGTCGGGTAGTCGGTGTAGCCCTCTGCGCCGCCGCCGTACAGCAGAGCGGGCTTGAGCACATTCAGCGGCGCGTCTTCCTGCAAGCGACGCACGAGGTCGGGGTTGCTGATGAAGGGGCGACCGAACGCCACCACGTCTGCTGAACCGGAGGCCACCACGTCCATCGCCATCTGGCGGTTGTAGCCGTTGTTGACCATCCACACGCCCGCCGGGTGGCCGACCTTGTAGAGCCGGTGGAGGGCTTCGTAGTCAAAGGGCGCCACGTCACGTGCCCCACCGGTCTGGCCTTCAATGAGATGCAAGAAAGCGAGCTTCAGCGGCGCAAGCTGCTCCACCACGTGGTTGAACAGCGTCTGCGCCTGGCTGTCTTGCCCGGCATCGTTGCTGGGGGTGACGGGGCTCAGGCGCAGGCCGGTGCGGCCGGCGCCGATTTCGCCCACCACCGCGCGCATCACTTCGAGCAGCAGGCGCGAGCGGTTCTCGATCGAGCCGCCGTAGGCGTCGGTGCGGTCGTTGATGCTGTCGCGCAAAAACTGGTCGAGCAGGTAGCCATTGGCGCCGTGCACTTCCACGCCATCGAAGCCGGCGGTGATGGCATTGCGCGCGGCTTGTTGATAAGAAGCGATCAAGCCCGGGATTTCATCGAGCCGCAATGCCCGCGGCTCGGACGTGTCGGCAAAGCCACCTTTGATGAAGGTCTTGCCCTTGGCCGCGCGCGCGGTTGATGACACCGGCGCCTGGCCGTTTGGCTGCAGCGACACATGCGAGATGCGGCCCACATGCCAGAGCTGGATCACGATCTTGCCGCCCTCGGCATGCACCGCGTCGGTGATCTGGCGATGCGCCTGCGCCGCGCCATGCGTCGCCAGCCGTCCCGCCAACGGCGACACCCAGCCCTCGACGT
>JACMKW010000506.1 GCA_014379885.1 Rhizobacter sp. | reverse complement strand
TTTGGCGTGGTTGAAATCACACTGAAAGCGGGGCCCGGATCAGAGTCTGGCCTCTATGGCAAACTCCGCCGCTTTCCTCCCTGGACAGCCTGCATTTTGGACAAGATTCTTCTGCAACTGGCCAGCGAACTGAAGGTTCGCCCGGCCCAGGTGAATGCAGCCGTGGAGCGGCTGGACGGTGGCGCCACGGTTCCCTTTATTGCCCGTTACCGCAAAGAGGCCACCGACAACCTCGACGACACGCAGCTGCGTGATCTGGAAGCGCGGCTTGGCTATTTGCGCGAGCTGGAGGAACGCCGCGCCGCGGTGCTGAAGAGCATCGACGAACAAGGCAAGCTAACGCCCGTGTTGCGCGCCGCCGTGGAGGCTGCGCCCACCAAGCAAGAGCTTGAAGACATCTACCTGCCCTACAAGCCGCGCCGCCGCACCAAAGGCATGATCGCCCGCGAAGCCGGCTTAGAGCCCTTGGCCGACAAGCTGTTTGCCAACCCGACCCTGGTGCCGCTGGAAGAGGCCGTGGCCTTCATCAATGCAGAAGGTGGTTTTGCCGATGCGCTGGCCGTGCTAGACGGTGTGCGCGATCTCTTGAGCGAGCGCTGGGCCGAAGACGCCGTACTGGTCGGCAAGCTGCGCACCTGGTTGTGGGACGAAGGCCTGCTGCGCTCCAAGCTGATGGATGGCAAGGACGAGAACAACCCCGACATCTCCAAGTTCCGCGACTACTTCGACTACGACGAACCCATCAACCGCGTGCCTTCGCACCGCGCGCTGGCAGTGTTTCGTGGCCGCACGCAAGAGTTTCTCGATGCCAAGCTGGTGCTCGATGAAGAGCTGTTACCGGGCCAGCCTTCGAAGGCCGAAGGCCGCATTGCCATCCACCTCGGCTGGAGCCACGCCAAGCGCGCGGCCGATGACCTGATCCGCAAGACGATTGCGTGGACGTGGAAGGTCAAGCTCAGCCTGAGCCTGGAGCGTGATCTCTTCAGCCGCTTGCGTGACCACGCAGAGAAAGTCGCCATCAAAGTGTTCGCCGAAAACCTGCGCGACCTTCTGCTCGCCGCACCGGCCGGCCCGCGCGTGGTGATGGGCCTGGACCCGGGCATTCGCACTGGCGTGAAGGTGGCCGTCGTCGACGCCACCGGCAAGGTGCTCGACACCAACACCGTCTACCCACACGAACCACGCAAGGACTGGGAGGGCTCCATCCACACGCTGGGCCGCCTTTGCGCGACCCACGGCGTGAATCTGATTGCCATCGGCAACGGTACTGCAAGCCGAGAGACCGACAAGCTGGCGTCCGACCTCATCAAACGCATTCAGCAACTCGCACCCGGCACCCACATCGAAAAGGTGGTGGTGAGCGAAGCGGGTGCCTCGGTCTATTCGGCCAGCGAATTCGCGAGCAAGGAGTTGCCCGAACTCGACGTGACCCTGCGCGGCGCCGTGAGCATTGCGCGCCGCCTGCAAGACCCGCTGGCTGAACTGGTGAAGATCGACCCGAAGAGCATCGGTGTGGGCCAATACCAGCACGACCTGAACCAGAGCGAGCTCGCCAGGAGCCTGGACGTGGTGATCGAAGACTGCGTGAACTCGGTGGGTGTGGACTTGAACACCGCGTCGGCCCCTTTGCTGGCGCGTGTGTCGGGCCTGAGCGCGGCGGTGGCCAGCAGCATCGTGCGTTGGCGCGATACAAATGGGGCTTTCCGCAGCCGCCAGCAGTTGCTCGACGTGAGCGGCCTGGGCGCCAAGACCTTCGAGCAGAGCGCTGGCTTCTTGCGTATTCGTGGTGGCGACAACCCGCTGGATCAGTCGGGTGTACACCCGGAAACCTACCCGGTGGTCGAGAAGATTCTCAAGGCCGTCGCCAAGCCCGCGGCCGAAGTGATGGGGCGCAGCGACGTGCTGCGCACGCTCAAGCCCGAGGCGTTTGCCAACGACAAGTTCGGCGCCATCACGGTGAAAGACATATTCGCCGAGCTGGAGAAGCCGGGTCGCGACCCGCGCCCCGACTTCAAGGTGGCGCGCTTCAACGACGGCGTGGAAGACCTGAAGGATCTGCAGCCCGGCATGACGCTCGAAGGCACGGTCAGCAACGTCGCCCAGTTCGGCGCTTTCATCGACCTCGGTGTTCACCAAGATGGCTTGGTGCACGTGAGCCAGCTCAGCAACAAGTTCGTCACCGATGCGCGCGAAGTGGTGAAGACCGGAGACATCGTCACGGTGAAGGTGCTGGAAGTCGACCTGGCGCGCAAGCGCATCTCGCTCACCATGAAGCTCGACACGACACCTGCGCCGCGTGGCGAGCGCGGTGACAACAGCTATCGGCCACCCGCACGCGGTGAGCGTGCCGGTGGAAATACGGCGCGTGGAACTGCGCCACAACCTGAGGCGTCGGCCATGGCCGCGGCGTTCGCCAAGCTGCAACCCAAGCGCTGAATGCTGTGACCGTCAAGGCCTTGCAGGTTCACGCCGGCCCGCGCGCTCTGAAGCGCTTGCGCGAGCAGGGCCTGCAAGCGCAAGACGTGCGCGCCATTCCCGCTGCTGCGGGTGGGCCCAAGGGATTGGTTCTGAACCCACTCGACCAGTTCATCTTCGGTGACTGGCTCGCCGCCGCCGCGCGGCCAGTGCATCTGATCGGTGCCTCGATTGGCGCCTGGCGCATGGCAACAGCCTGTCTCCCACAGCCCGCGCAGGCGTTCGCCCGAATGGCCGACGACTACATACGCCAGGAGTACGAACACAAGAGCGGAAAGCCACCTACGCCCACCCATGTGAGCCAGGTCTTCAATGCCAGGCTGACCGAGCACTTCGTGGGGCATGAAGACGAGGTGCTGAACCATCCGCGCTTTCGCTTGCATGTATTCACCAGTCGGGGCCGCCACCTGCTGCGGCGTGAAGGTAGGCGGCTGTCGCGAGTGACCACGCCGCTGGGTTACCTCGGTGCGTTTGCCGCCAATGTGATCAGCAGAAAAGCCATGGGCGCCTGGCTCGAGCGCGTGATTTTTTCCGACCCGCGCGAGCCGCTGCCGCTGCGCACACACGACTACCGCACGCACATGGTGTCGTTGAACGCCGGGAACCTTCAGGCCAGCATCCTGGCAAGTTGCTCGATTCCGTTTTTGCTCGATGCCGTGCACGACATCCCCGACGCACCCCATGGTGTCTATTGGGACGGTGGCATCACCGATTACCACCTGCATCTGAACTACGCCTCGATGGATGACGGGTTGGTGCTGTACCCGCACTTCCAGAAGACCGTCATTCCAGGCTGGCTAGACAAGGCGCTGAAGCACCGTCACCGCGCCAGTGCGCACCTCGACAACGTGGTGGTCGTGTCGCCCAACGCCGAATGGATCAAGACCTTGCCCAATGCCAAGCTGCCCGACCGTCACGATTTCAAGCACTACGGTCCGGACGGCGCCGGGCGCATGGCTGCCTGGGCGCGCGCTGTAAGTGAAAGCCAACGGTTGCGCGATGAATTTGAGGCGCTGGTCCGCAGCGACCGGCCGATCGAAGCACAGGCGCTCTGACCGCTTGACGCCTCGGTGCCAGCGTGTGCAAATAGCGGGCTCAACCATAAACCACTGGGAGTGAGCATGAATCTGACCAAGCGGCGGGCGATGACAAGACCTGAGCACTCACACGGCGCCCCGGCATGAACCCGACACCCTTCAACACGGACCCCGAACCCGCGGTTCACCTGCCTCACCAGCCATTGCCCAGCTATTACGCCAGCGACGACCTTGAAGCGCGCGAGCGCTTTCTGCGCAACACCTTCGACGACACGGCGGTCGACTACAACCGGCTCGAACGAATCCTGGGCTTTGGCACCGGCTCGCGCTACCGCCGCATGGCCTTGCAGCGTGCCGGCCTGCAACCTGGCATGCAGGTGCTCGACGTGGGCATGGGCACCGGGCTGGTGTCTCAGGAGATCTTGCACATCACCCAGGAGCCGAGCCGCCTCATCGGGGTGGATCCCAGCCCCGGAATGATGGCGCAGTCGAAACTCCCGGCTGTTGTGCAATGCCGGCTCGGCCGGGCCGAAGAGTTACCGGTTCCCGACGCGTCGGTCGACTTTCTTGTCATGGGCTACGCGCTGCGCCACATTGCCGATTTTTCACTCGCCTGCGCCGAATTCCGCCGCGTACTCAAGCCCGGAGGGCGCTTGCTGATCCTGGAAATTACCCGGCCGCGGGGTCGCGTGGCCACGGCGCTGCTGAAGGCCTACATGCGTGGTGCCGTCCCGCTGCTGGCGCGTGCGGTCTCCAAAGCGCCGTCCACGCCCATGCTGTGGCGCTATTACTGGGACACCATCGCCACCTGCATCGCGCCGCCGCAGGTGCTTGCCACGCTGGCTGCAGCGGGGCTGCATGGCGCCAGTCAACATCTGGAAGTCGGCATCTTCTCGGAGTACACGGCGCGGGGCTGAGGCTGTTCTACAATCCAGGCCTTCCTAACGAGCAAGAGCGAGAAGGGCACCATGGTTATGACACCGCGAACTACGACCGGGCAGGTTCAGCTCTAGTCGGCCGCGGCTCCGTCACGTCTTTTCTCGTCATCTCTCAAAAGCGCGGCTCACCCCCGCGCTTTTTTGTTTCTGGAGTTTCCTCATCATGATTTCAGTTCAGTTGCCCGATGGTTCCAAGCGTCAATTCGAAGGCCCGGTCACGGTCGCCGAAGTGGCTGCATCGATTGGCGCAGGCTTGGCCAAGGCCGCACTGGCAGGCCGTGTGGGGCAGGGCGCCGACGCCAAGGTCGTTGACACCAGCTATCGCATTGAGCACGACATGGCGCTTGCCATCGTCACCGAGAAAGACGCAGACGGGCTGGAAGTCATTCGCCACTCAACGGCGCACTTGCTCGCCTATGCGGTCAAGGAGCTCTTCCCCGAAGCGCAGGTCACCATCGGCCCGGTGATCGAGAACGGCTTCTTCTACGACTTCTCGTATAAGCGCCCCTTCACGCTCGAAGACCTGGCCGCCATCGAGACCAAGATGACCGAACTCGCCCGGAAGGACGAGCGCGTCGAGCGGCGTGTGCTGCCGCGCGACGAGGCAGTGGCGTATTTCAAGAGCCTGGGCGAGCACTACAAGGCTGAAATCATTGCCAGCATTCCGGCCAACGAAGACGTGTCGCTGTACCGCGAAGGCAAGTTTGAAGACCTCTGCCGCGGCCCGCACGTGCCCAGCACCGGCAAGCTCAAGCACTTCAAGCTGATGAAGCTGGCGGGTGCTTATTGGCGCGGTGACCACCGCAACGAGATGCTGCAACGCATCTACGGCACGGCCTGGGCCACGAAGGAAGAGCTTGCGCAGCATCTGCACATGCTGGAAGAGGCCGAGAAGCGAGATCACCGCAAGCTGGGTCGCGAACTGGATTTCTTTCACATGGAAGAGACGGCCCCGGGCCTGGTGTTCTGGCATCCAAAAGGCTGGACCGTCTGGCAGCAAGTGGAGCAGTACATGCGCGCCGTCTACCGCGACAACGGCTACCAGGAAGTGAAGGGCCCGCAAATCCTCGACAAGGGCCTGTGGGAAAAGACGGGCCACTGGGACAACTACCGCGACAGCATGTTCACGACCGAGTCGGAGAAGCGCGAATACGCGCTCAAGCCGATGAACT
>JACMKW010000505.1 GCA_014379885.1 Rhizobacter sp. | reverse complement strand
TCCTTGCGCGGCACCGAGCCGGGCAAGATGTCGTTCATGCCCTTGACGGCCTGCAGGGCAGCGTTGTTTTTGTCAGCCATGTGAAGAAGAAGTGTGTTGCGCAGGACGTTCGAAAGGAAACACCCGCTCGGGCTGAGGTATCGAAGCCGCGTGCATGCGCTGACCGAGTGCGGCTTCGATACCTCAGCCCGAACGGTCTTTAATGGGCGGGGGCCGTTGACTGCAGCGCCGTGGCCGCGCCGTAGCGCTTTTCAATGTAGTTCTCGACCAGCGCCTGAAACTCCTGGGCAATGGCGGGGCCACGCAGCGTCAGCGCCTTTTCGCCGTCGATGAACACCGGTGCCGCCGGTGCCTCGCCGTTGCCCGGCAGGCTGATGCCGATGTCGGCGTGCTTGCTTTCGCCCGGCCCGTTGACGATGCAGCCCATCACCGCGACCTTCATCTTCTCGACGCCGGGGTAACGGGCACGCCAGAGCGGCATCTGCGCGCGCAGGTAGTCGTCGATCGATTTGGCCATTTCCTGGAAAGTGGTGCTGGTGGTTCGGCCACACCCCGGACAAGCCGTGACGCTGGGGTTGAAGGATCGCAGCCCGAGCGACTGCAAGATCTCCAACGCCACCACCACTTCTTGCGTGCGCGCTTCGCCCGGCTGCGGCGTAAGCGACACGCGGATGGTGTCGCCAATGCCTTCTTGCAGCAGCAGAGAAAGCGCGGCAGCAGACGCCACCGTGCCCTTGGTGCCCATGCCGGCTTCCGTGAGGCCCAAGTGCAGCGCGTAATCGCAACGCTTGGCCAGCGCGCGGTACACCGACACCAGATCTTGCACCCCCGACATCTTGCAAGACAGCACGATCTGGTCTGCGTTGAGCCCGATCTCTTCAGCGCGTTTCGCTGATTCGATGGCCGAGGTGATGATGGCGCGGTACATGATCTGCTGCGGCTCGAAGGGCTCGGTCAGCTTGCCGTTGTCGTCCATCATCTGGGCGAGCAGTTCCTGGTCCAGGCTGCCCCAGTTGACGCCGATGCGCACCACCTTGTCGTACTTGGCGGCCACTTCGACCATCTGCGCAAACTGGCGGTCGCGCTTGTCGCCCTTGCCCACGTTACCGGGATTGATGCGGTATTTGGACAGCGCCTCGGCGCAGGCCGGAAAGTCGGTCAGCAACCGATGGCCGTTGTAATGGAAGTCACCCACCAGCGGTACATCGATGCCCATGCGGTCGAGCTGCTCGCGGATGTGCGGCACGGCCTCGGCCGCTTCGGGCGTGTTGACGGTGATGCGCACCAGTTCCGAGCCGGCCACCGCCAATTCCTTGACCTGTATGGCGGTGCCGATCACGTCCACGGTGTCGGTGTTAGTCATCGACTGCACACGCACTGGCGCAGCGCCCCCGAGCGTGACGATGCGCGAGCCCCAACGCACCTGCGCCTGCCGCGAGTGGCGCTTTGCGGGCACGGCAGGCTCGATGAAATCGTCGAGAGCGGCTTGGGGCTGGGTCATCGCATTCACCTGAGTTCGAGCTTGGCGACGTTGTCGCGCGTCGGCACCAATTCAACGTTCTTGCCTTTGAACGATACCTGCGTGGCTGACGCGTTGCCGATTCTCACCCGCAGCGGCGATGCCCCATCCAGGCCGATGGACTCTCCCGGTTGCAGCATGCGCGAGAGCAAAGGCGCACCGCGCCCGTCGATCACTTCCACCCACGACTCAGCGCTGGCACGCAGCAACAGCACCCCTTGCGCCGGCGAGGCCGCAGGAGCCGCGGGAGGCGGCTGGGACGCCCCGGCGGCAGGCGCCGAAGCGACTTGCACCGTTTCGACAACAGTCGAGGCGGCGGGCACAGGCACCGGTAGGGTGGTCACAACCACAGCTGGCGCGGAGGTAAGGCCGGGTGAAGAAACAACGACCGGCGAAACAACGGCCGGCTCGGTGCTTGTCAGGCCTCCATGTGTGACCTCACTGATCCACCCGGCTGGCAGCAGGTAGAGCAAGGCACTGCCCACCAGCAGAATGCCGATACCGATCACGATCGGGCTCTTCATGAACTGCAAATCACTGGGCACGCGCCGCCCTGGCCGGTCTCGAAACGGAGCGTTCAGCCCCAGTCCCATCTGCGACAAACTCTGGTCGGCCGGCAAAGGCAACAAGGCCAGTACGGGAGCCGCGTCGATCTTGAGCGAACGGCACACCGTTTGCGCCAGAGCGCGGGTGAAGGTGGCGCCCGGCAGTTCCTCGAACCGGTCACTCTCCAGCAGCTCGAGCTTGCGGGGCGCAACTTTGATCGACGTGGCCAACGCGGCGATGTGCAGCCCTTTGGCCACCCGGGCTTGGCGCAACAGCCCCCCCGCAGTGACAGCCGGCTGCAGTGGTTCGCCGGGCTGCGAATCACTCATCGAACTGCCCACGATCGAACGCTGCCGATTCACGAGACTGGGGAAACCGGTTGCGCAGCTGCAGGCCGAACTCATTGGCTGCGGTGCGGTTGCCAAGTTTCATTTCGATGCGGGCGGCAAGCCACAACGTCTGGGCGTTCGACTGGTTGGCCACCGAGTTGACGCGGCGAATGTAAAAACGCGCGCGCTCCGGTTCGCCACGCCGCAGCAGCACTTCAGACAGATTCACGGCTGCGGCCGGGTTTGAAGGGTCGAGCTCATACGCCTTGGTGAGCGTGGCTTCGGCTTCGGCCCACCTGCCGGCCCGCGCCTCGCACACACCGGTGGTCAACAAGGTTCGGGCGGTGCCCAAGTACTGCGGCAGCGCGATGGCCCGACGGAACAAGACCTCCGCAGCGTCGTACTGCTTTCGCTGGCACAGGTACCAGCCGTAGTTGTGCATGCTGTCGCCGTCGTTCGGGCTGATCTGCAACGCACGCCTGAAGCTCTCTTGGGCCAGCACGTCGTCACCCAGGCTGGCGTAGATGAGGCCACGCAGGTTGTAGGCATCACCCATGTTGGGGTCCGCCGCCAGCGCCTTCTTCACTTCGTCGAGCGCGATGGTGTATTGCCCGCGGCTGAAATAGGCACTGGCGAGCTCCATGCGGTTGCGGGAACGCTTGCTGATGTCGGTTTCGTCAGAATCGGTGACTCGATCCTTGGTGTCTGCAGAGACCGGCGGCGGCAAGACGCAACCCGCCATCAAGGCACTGAAAACCCAACAAACGGTAGCGGCCCACAAGCAACTGCGTCCCAAAGTCATGGGTGTTTCTCCGGAGGAGTCAATGCGGTTTCAGAGGTCTTGCGATGGATCTGGATGGGCGCGCGGGTCATGCGCTTGGCCACGTTGGTGCGGTCTTGCACCTCACCGGCGAGCTGGCCACAGGCCGCAGCAATGTCGTCCCCACGCGTCTTGCGAACGGTGGTGACCACACCTGCGTCTTGCAGCACGCGCGCAAAGGCGCTCACGCGTTCGCGCGGCGAGCGGGTGAGGCCAGATTCAGGGAAGGGGTTGAACGGAATCAGGTTGAACTTGCAGGGCACGCGATGGCTGATCTGCACCAAGGCCTGGGCGTGCTCCGGCGTGTCGTTCACGCCGTCGAGCATGCAGTACTCGAAGGTGATGAAGTCGCGCGGCGCCTTGTCGAGATAACGCAAGCAGGCCTGCAGCAGTTCATCGATCGGGTACTTGCGGTTGAGCGGCACCAGGTCGTTGCGCAGCTCGTCGTTGGGGGCGTGCAGCGACACGGCGAGTGCCACCGGGCAATCGTCTCGCAGCCGGTCGATCATCGGCACCACACCCGAGGTGGACACCGTGACACGGCGGCGGGACAGGCCGTAGGCATGGTCATCGAGCATGACCCGCAACGCTGGCACCAGGGCGGAGTAGTTTTGCAGCGGCTCACCCATGCCCATCATCACCACGTTGGAGATGACACGCTCGCCGGGTGCGAGCTTCAAACGTTGCCGCAAGTGATGTTCAGCGAACCACAACTGGGCCACGATCTCGCCGGCGCTCAGGTTGCGGCTGAAGCCTTGATGACCGGTTGAACAGAAGCGGCAGCCCACCGCGCAACCGGCCTGAGACGAGATGCACAAGGTGCCGCGATCGGCTTCGGGGATGAACACGGTTTCCACCGCATTGCCTGCGCCCACGTCGAACAGCCACTTGATGGTGCCGTCGGCTGAGGCTTGTTCGCTGAGCATTGCCAGCGGCTGAACAACCGCCACGCCGGCCAGCTTGTCGCGCAGCGACTTGGCCAAGTCGGACATGGCTGAAAAATCAGCCGCGCCTTTTTGATGGATCCAGCGGAACAACTGCGTGGCGCGAAATCGCTTCTCGCCCAGTTGCTCGCAAAACGCGGCCAATCCGTCGAGGTCGAAATCGAGCAGGTTGGCCGATGTCATGAGGTGATTCCTTGCGCTGAAGCATGGCAGCAACGCCTTTTGCGAGGCGCAAGGCTGGAAGCCCTGTTCAGGCTTCAGCGGCTGAAAACGCTCATGCTGGGAAAGAAGAATGCCACTTCCTGAGCTGCCGTTTCGGGAGCGTCAGAGCCGTGCACGGCGTTGGCGTCGATGCTGTCTGCGAAATCGGCACGGATGGTGCCCTTCTCGGCCTTCTTCGGATCAGTGGCGCCCATCAGGTCGCGGTTCTTGGCGATGGCGCCTTCACCTTGCAGCACCTGGATCATCACCGGGCCCGAGATCATGAAGTCGACCAAGTCCCCGAAGAACGGGCGGGCCTTGTGGACAGCGTAGAACTCTTCGG
>JACMKW010000504.1 GCA_014379885.1 Rhizobacter sp. | reverse complement strand
GCGATACAGGCCGCCATCGGGGCCAACATCATTGCGCGTGAGACAATCAAAGCGCTGCGCAAGAACGTCATCGCCAAGTGCTACGGCGGCGACATCTCCCGCAAGCGCAAGCTGCTCGAAAAACAAAAGGCCGGCAAGAAACGCATGAAGCAGATCGGCTCCGTCGAGGTGCCGCAGGAAGCGTTCCTGGCCATCCTCCAAGTGGACGATTGATGGGTTCTTTGACCGGTTTGCTGTATGCGTGCCTCGTGGTCTATCTGGGAGGCTGGTATGTGGGGCGATGGACGGGCAACTTCTCGCTGCTGCTGTTCATCTTGACGCTGGTCACGCTGGCGTACTGGCTAGCCGAGCGCTTCTACTTTGCCCCGGCGCGCGCCAAGGCCGCACAAACACTGGAACTGCAAGACGCCACGCGTCGCGAAGAGCTGGCCAAAAAGGGCATCGCCAAGGTCGACGGCGACGTTACCCAGGCGCGCGAAGCCTTGCTGATGCAACCCTGGTGGCTAGACTGGACCGCAGGCTTGTTCCCGGTGATCCTGGTGGTGTTCCTGCTGCGCTCGTTCCTGTTCGAGCCGTTCAAGATTCCTTCCGGCTCGATGGTTCCCACGCTGCTGATCGGTGACCTGATCCTGGTCAACAAATACCACTACGGTGTTCGCCTGCCCGTCATCAACAAGAAGATCATTGCCCTCAACGACCCGCAGCGCGGTGACGTGATGGTGTTTCGCTACCCCGCCAACCCGAGCATCGATTACATCAAGCGCGTGGTCGGTGTGCCGGGTGACGAGGTTGCCTACTTGAACCAGCGCCTGTATCTCAATGGCAAGCTGGCCGAAACGCAACCCCTGCCCGAGTTCTATGACGACGACAGTACGCGCTATTTCAAGCAGTACACCGAAAAGCTTGGGTCCATGGAGCACCAGATCCTTGTCGATATACAAAGGCCGTCATATATCCGCCCCACCGACCCCTTCCCATTCAAGGAAAACTGCAGCTACAGTGCCGAAGGTGTCACTTGCAAGGTGCCCGCAGGCCATTACTTCATGATGGGCGACAACCGCGACAACTCGGAAGACTCCCGCTTCTGGGGTTTCGTGCCCGACCAGAACATCGTGGGCAAGGCCTTTTTTGTCTGGATGAATTTCGGTAACCTCCGGCGCATCGGTTCTTTCCGCTGACGAGCCGCGACACTTTGCACACCCAACCATCAAGAGGAGCAAGAGGCCATGACCGTTGAACATCGCAAGGCGCGTTCACAGCGCGGCGTCACGCTGTTCGGCTTGTTGTTCTGGGCCATCGTCATTGGCTTCGTCGCGCTTGTGGTTCTGCGGGTTCTGCCGACCATCAACGAATACTCCACCATCAAGCGCGCGGTCGAGAAGGTGGCGGCCAGCGGCGCTACCACGGTTCCCGAGATTCGAAGCGCCTTCGACAAGCAGCTCCAGATTGAATATGGCGTCACCTCCATTACCGGCAAGGACCTCGAAATCACCAAGGTCAACGAAAAGGTCGTGATTTCTTTTGCCTACAACAAGGAGATCGAGCTGTTCAGCCCGGTGTTCCTGTTGATCAAGTACGAGGGACGAACGAAGTAGGGCACCAGCCCGATTCGATTCGACAGCACCTGTGGACGCCCGCCTGACTGCCCTTCAGCACCGCCTCGGCCACGTTTTTGCGCAACCTGAGTTGTTGAACCGTGCGGTCACACACCGCAGTTTCGGTGCCGATCACAACGAGCGGCTGGAGTTTTTGGGCGACGCCGTGCTCAGCCTGACCATCAGTGCGCTGCTCTTTGATCGCTTCGGCGGCTCCGACGAAGGCGACCTCACCCGTGTGCGTGCCCACCTCGTGCGTGAAGACACTTTGCACCGTGTGGCCGTGCTGATTGGCGTGCCCGAAGTGCTGCGCCTGAGCGAAGGCGAAGCCCGTGGCGGTGGTGCACAGCGCCCTTCCATCCTGGCCGATGCGCTCGAAGCCATCATCGGCGCCACCTTCCTCGACGGCGGCTTTGAGCCTGCCCGTGCCTTGGTGCAGCAGCTGTTCGGCGAGGTCATTGACACCACCGACATCGACAGCTGGACCAAAGACGCCAAGACCGAGCTGCAGGAGTGGCTGCAAGCGCGCCGCCTGCCCGTGCCCAGCTACCGCATCGCTAGCACCCGCGGCCAGGCGCATGCGCAGACCTTTGAAGTGGAATGTGCCGTGCCCGCCCTGAGCCTCACCGAAACCGGCGAAGGCCGCTCGCGCCGTGTGGCCGAGCAGGAAGCCGCGCGCCGCATGCTCGTGGCCTTGAAAGCCAGCGACAAGCCTGGCAGCGCGCTGCGCTCGTGACCCCATGACTGCTTTTCATGACTGACTCCCACGAGCCCGACGGCTCGAACACTGCCGCCCCCGAGACACTGCGCTGCGGCTTGGTCGCCATCGTGGGCCGCCCCAACGTCGGCAAGTCCACGCTGCTCAACGCCCTGGTTGGCCAGAAGGTGAGCATCACCTCGGCCAAGGCACAGACCACTCGCCACCGCATCACCGGCATTCGCACGGTGGAAGACACCCAGTTCGTCTTCGTCGACACCCCGGGTTTCCAGACCAAACACAGCGCGCCGCTGAACCGCAACCTCAACCGTACCGTGCAAGGCGTGCTGGGAGACGTAGACGTCGTGCTGTTCGTGGTGGAGGCCGGCCGCTTCGGACTGGATGACGCCAAGGTGCTGGCACTCATGCCGCCCGACAAACCTGTGATCTTGATCGCCAATAAGCTCGACGCCGTGCACCGCCGTGCCGACCTGGTGCCCTGGCTCAAGGGCATGCAAGACCGCCACGCCTTCGCCGAATTCGTGCCGCTCACGGCCAAGAAAGACGCGGACGTGCAGCGCTTGCTCGACATCGTCAAACCCTACCTGCCGCACCAGTCTTGGTTCTACGATGAAGACGCGCTCACCGACCGCAGCGATCGTTTTCTGGCCAGCGAACTCATCCGCGAAAAGCTGTTTCGCCTGACCGGTGACGAGCTGCCTTACACCTCCACCGTGGTGATCGACAAGTTCGAAGAAGAAGGCAACCTGCGCCGCATTGCCGCCACCATCATCGTCGAGCGCGACGCCCATAAGGGCATGGTGATCGGCGCCGATGGCGAGCGTCTGAAGCGCATTGGCTCCGAGGCACGGCAAGAGCTGGAGCGCCTGATGGACGCCAAGGTCTTCCTTGAGATCTGGGTCAAGGTGCGCTCCGGCTGGGCCGACAACGAAGAGCATCTGCGCAGCTACGGCTTCGAATGAGGCCTTGATGGCAACGCGGGCCCCACGCGCGCCAGCAAGCTTGGCCGCTTTTGTGCTCCACCGCTACGACTGGAGCGAATCCAGCCTGATCCTCGACCTCTTCACCCGCGAGCAAGGCCGCCTGGCCGTCATCGCCAAAGGTGCCAAGCGGCCGTACTCGCAGCTGCGGCCGGTGTTGCTGCCATTTCAGCGCATTCAGGTGGCACTGGGGCGTGCCCCCAAGACCGATTCGACCGGCGAACCCACCAGCGAGGTGCAGACCCTGCGTGCGGCCGAATGGGCAGGTGGCGCGGCCATGCTCACCGGCGCGGCGCTCTTCAGCGGCTTTTATCTGAACGAGTTGCTGATGAAGCTGCTTGCACGCAGCGACCCGCACCCGGGCTTGTTCGATGTGTATGCGAACACCTTGTCTGCCCTGGGTGCGAGCGACGAGGCCGCCTTGCGCGCGTTCGAGGTGTCGCTGCTCAAGCAGATCGGCTTGCTGCCGGACCTGAGCCTGATCACGCTCACGCAAGAGGCCGTGCACAACGAGAACCGATACACCTTGCTCGGTGAAGCAGGCGTAGGTGCGCCGCGCGCGGGCGACCCAGCCTTGCCTGGCAGCGTATTGATCGGCTTGCAGGCAGCGCTCGAACACGGCAGCCTGCCTGCCCTGCAACAGACCTGCGCACTGGCCTTGCCTGAACTGAAGACGGTTTTGCGCAGTCTGCTTCACTATCATCTCGGATCACCCGTGTTGCGCACACGCCAGGTCATGCTCGATGTGCAAGCCCTCGACCGATAAACCGCCACCATGAACCCCTTGCTCACCACCGGGTTGAACGCCCACCGCGGCCTCACCGCGCTCTCGGTCAACGTGAACCTGGTGGCGCAGATTCGCAACCGTCGCCCGCTTCACTTCCCGAGCGTCACGCGCCTGTCGACGTTGGCGCTGGAGGCTGGTGCCCAGGGCATCACCATCCACCCGCGCCCCGACCAGCGTCATATCCGCATGCACGATGTGTTCGAGTTGTCCGAGCTGACGAAGCAATGGCCGCAAGCGGAGTTC
>JACMKW010000503.1 GCA_014379885.1 Rhizobacter sp. | reverse complement strand
CAGGGCCAGTGCAGCGCCCGCTGTGCGACGGCGCGGCGCAGCGCCGATGGCATCAGCACCCACACCGCATAGCCGGTGCAGGCAGCAACGATCAGGGCAACGATCAGGTTTTGCATGCTGCGCTCCTACGTCAACCACAGCGTGGTGCGGTAGGTGATGAACGACGCCAGATAGGCCAGCGCGAACATGTACGCGGCCATCAGCAGCGGGTAGCGCCACGAGTTGGTCTCGCGTTTCACCACCGCCAGCGTGGACAGGCATTGCGGCGCAAACACATACCAGGCGATGAGCGAGAAGGCGGTTGCGAGCGACCAGCTGCCGGCAATCACCGGCGACAGCGCATCGGCCACCTCGCCGGTGGTGGCCGACATGGCGTACACCGTGCCCAGCGCGCCCACCGCCACCTCGCGCGCGGCCAGCCCAGGTACCAGCGCGATCGAGATCTGCCAGTTGAAGCCGATGGGCGCAAAGATCACCTGCAGTGCCTGCCCGAGTTGCCCGGCCAGGCTGTACTGGATGGCGGGGCCGGTGGAACCGATGGGCGGCGCGGGGTAAGTGGACAGGAACCACAACACCACCGTCAGCGAAAAGATGATGGTGCCCACGCGGGTGATGAAGATGCGCGCCCGCTCCCACAGCCCGATCGCCAAGTTGCGCACATTGGGCATTCGGTAAGGCGGCAGCTCCAGCATGAGCGGCTGGTAGCTCGACTTGGTCCACACCCGCTTGAGCAGCCAAGCCACCGCCATGGCCGACACCACACCGGCCACGTACAGCACGAAGAGCGTGATGCCCTGCAGGTTGAACGGCCCCACGGCGCGCGCCGGCACAAAGGCGCCGATCAGCAGCGCGTACACCGGCAGTCGCGCCGAGCAGGTCATCAGCGGCGCCACCATGATGGTGGCCAGGCGGTCACGCCAGTTGGGGATGGTGCGTGTGGCCATGATGCCGGGGATGGCACAGGCAAAACTCGACAGCAGCGGAATGAACGCGCGGCCCGACAAACCCACCTTGCCCATCACCGTGTCGAGCAGGAAGGCGGCACGTGGCAGGTAGCCCGAGTCTTCGAGCAGCAGGATGAAGAAGAACAGGATCAGGATCTGCGGCAGGAAGACGATCACACCGCCCAGGCCTGCGACGACGCCGTCGACCAGCAGGCTGCGCAAGGGGCCATCGGCCATGTGGGCGTTGATCCATTCGCCGCTGGCAGCAACGCCCGCCTTGATGGCGTCCATCGGCAGGTTGGCCCAGGAGAACACCGCCTGGAAGATCAGGAACAGCAGCACCGCCAGCAGCGACAAGCCCCACACCGGGTGCATCACGATCGCATCGAGCTTGTGGTTGAAGCGCTTGAACTGCATTGCCCCGGGCGCCACCAGCGCGAGGATGCGTCGCACCTCGCGTTGCAGTTGCGCTGGGCTCGGTGCTTCGTCGGTGGCGGCTGGCGCTGCCGGCCATGCGGCCTGCTGCTCCAGCTGTGCCAGCAAATCGGCGTGGCCGTGGCTTTGCACCGCCACGGTTTCCGCCACCGGCATGCCCAGCTCGGTGGAAAGCCGGGCCACGTCGATCTGCAGCCCGCGCGCACGCGCCACGTCGGCCATGTTGAGCGACAACATCATCGGCCTGCCCAGGCGCTTGAGTTCAAGCACCAGGCGCAGGTTCAACGGCAGGTTGGTGGCGTCGACCACCGCCACGATGGCATCAGGAGCGCCTTCGTCGGTGCGCTTTCCAAGCACCACGTCGCGCGTGACCATCTCGTCGGGTGTCGACGGCGTGAGGCTGTAGGCACCGGGCAGGTCGATCACCGAGACCGTGCGGCCGCTCTTGAGCGTGGCCGTGCCGACCTTGCGCTCGACGGTGACGCCAGCGTAGTTCGCGACCTTTTGCCGAGCGCCCGTCAGCAGGTTGAACAGCGCGGTCTTGCCGCAATTCGGGTTGCCGACCAGGGCCACCCTCAGCGCCAGGGCGTCGCTCATGGCACCGACACCTCGACGCACTGCGCTTCAATCTGGCGCAAGGCGAACAGGGTTTCGCCGATCTGCACCGCCAGCGGCTCGCGCCCACCCGGGCCGCGGCGCAACACCCGCCCCGGCTCGCCCGGCAAGAAACCGAGCTCACCGAGGCGGCGCAGCATCTGCCCATCAGCCTGGGGCGAACTGGCGCTCACGCCCAACACGGTGGCGTGAGCGCCGTTGGGCAGGTCAGACAAACGGGGGGAAAGCATGGTGCATCCGCGGTGAGCGAGATGCGAATGATAATGAATCTTATCTAGTTTTACCGGATTCGATGCGGAGCCCTTCCCCGATTCAGGCAATTAGCCTCATTTACCTGGCGCCGTTGACCGCGGGTAAGCCGTGGCCTCGATGGTGGTGGTGAAGATCGTGCCGACGAGGGCGTAAGTCCACGACTCGGTGACCGTGATGTCGGACAGCACGCTGTCGTCACCCGCCTCCTTGAGCAGGGCGGCATACGCGTTGCTTTGGCGGCCGTTGATCGCGATCGGGATGAACACCAGCAACTGAAAGCCCGAGGCTTTGGCTGAAACCTTGCGCCCCTTGGCGAGGTCGATCTGGGACCGGTCGGTCACGCTGTTGCCCGCAAAGTTGGCCGGCACACCTGCACAACCGGCCAGCACGGTCGCTGCAGCCATGGCGGCCAGAGCTTTCTGAAATGAAGTGAAGCGTGTCATTTCTGCTCCTTGATGGCGTCGCCTTTGATGGTGGTGCAACGTGAGGTGGCGATGAACCACCAAGACCAGTTCTCCGAGACGGAGACATTGATCAACCCCGTGGCCTCGGGAACACTGGCAACAGCCTGCCGGTACGCAGCCTCCACCCGCCCGTTCAGGCCCATCGGGAACGCGTTGTAGGGTGAACCCAAGACACCCAGAGAGCCACAGCCCTTGCCTTCTGCCTTGCCAAGCACCTGGTACTTGGGTGGCGGTAGCGGTGACACGTTGATGGGTGCCGACGTGCAGGCGCTCAAGAGCACAAGCAGCGACACGGTCGTTGCAATTCGCATGGGGTCTCCTCCAGATTGATTTAGTTGTGTTGTGACTGCCCAGGTGCATGGCAGCCGCGGCATTCTGCCCGCAAGCTCGACGCTGCAACTCAGAGACTGCGCGCCAGGTCGATGGCCTGCTCGATGCGCTCGACCACGTGAATGGTCAGCCCTTCGATCGGCTTCTTGGGCGCATTCGCCTTGGGCACCACCGCCACGCTGAAGCCCAGCTTGGCAGCCTCTTTCAGGCGCTCTTGTCCGCGCGGTGCGGGGCGCACTTCACCGGCCAGGCCCACTTCACCAAAGGCGATGAAGCCACGCGGCAACGGCCGCCCGCGCAGCGAGCTTTGAATCGCCAGCATCACCGCCAGGTCGGCCGCCGGCTCGCTGATGCGCACGCCGCCCACGGCGTTGACGAACACGTCCTGGTCCATGCAGGCGATGCCGGCGTGGCGGTGCATCACCGCCAGCATCATCGCCAGGCGGTCGCGGTCCAGGCCCACGCTCAGGCGGCGTGGGCTCGGGCCACCGCTGTCGACCAGCGCCTGGATCTCCACCAGCATCGGCCGTGTGCCTTCGAGCGTGACCAGCACGCAGGAACCCGGCACCGGGTCGCCATGCGTCGACAAGAAGATCGCGCTCGGGTTGGCCACACCCTTCAAGCCCTTCTCGGTCATCGCAAACACGCCGATCTCGTTGACGGCACCGAAGCGGTTCTTGATCGCACGCACCAGGCGGAAGCTCGAATGGGTGTCGCCCTCGAAATACAGCACGGTGTCGACGATGTGCTCCAACACGCGCGGGCCGGCGAGCGCGCCGTCCTTGGTCACGTGGCCCACCAGCACGATGGAGGTACCGCTGCT
>JACMKW010000502.1 GCA_014379885.1 Rhizobacter sp. | reverse complement strand
CGTTGTTTGTCTCCTTCGATGGGGTCGGGTCAACCTGGGCCACGCCTTTCTTGTGGAAGGCGTGGCCCTATCGTAGGAGCGGCGCAGGCTTGTGGCGCTGTAGTAAACCCTGTGAAACCAATCTCTCGGCAGCCTTCGCCTCAGCGCAGCTTCGCTGCAGTGCGTCAGAACAGGCTGGGCTTGGCGAACCCGCGCAGTTCGATTTCCTGCTGCACGGTGTTGGCACCACTCGGCGTGTCCAGATCGGCCACCGTGCCCACCCCTTCGCCACTGGCGATGCTGCCGCTCACGTCCACATCAAACGAGGTGGTGGTGGAGCTGCAGCTGGTGGTGGGCGCGTAGGTGATCTTGCTGGCACCCAATGCGTAGTCGGTGGCACTGGCCGAGAGCGTGGCGGTCTGCGACTGGAACTTGCTCGCCGGTGTGTGGCTGTTGCCCGGGCCGGCCCAGTTGCAGATCATGCCGAGCAGCGAGCCGTCGCTGGTGGCCACGTCACCCGTGAAGGCGAAGTAGCCGTTGAGCGCGCGCGCCTCGGTGGCCGAGTTGTAGTCGGCATGCACCGCCAGGCCGCGTGCGTTGCCGTCGCCGGTGCCGGCTTGCCAAGCGAACAGGAAGTCGCCCGCCACGGTGTCTTTGTCAAAGCTGCCAGCAAAACGGGTGAAGCCTGCGCGCCAACCGGTGCCACCGCTGCGCGTGTTGCCGCTGATCTTGACGGTGGGGTCGAGCTGGCCGTCGCCGGTGAAACTGGCCACCTGCGCTGCATGGTTGCTGCTGCTGCCGCTTGCATGGCCGCAGTACTGGCCGTCGCGGCTGCCGAAGTTGATGGCCGCGCCGTTGCGGCTGTACTTCACGGTGCTGACCTGCGCCACCTTGTAGCGGCCGGTGGCGCCGTCCACTTCGTCGGAGCAAGAGAAGGCCGGGTCGGTGGACAGATGGAAGCCCGCCACCTGCATCACGCCGCTGTAGGCCGTGTGGCTGCCACCGGGGGTGTGCTTGAGGATCACCTCGCCGCTGGTGGCGCTGGTGCCCGTGCCCTGGCTCACCAGCAGGCGGTAGGTGTAGATGGCGCCGCCCGAATCGAGCGCAATGGTGGCGGCATTCACCGTCACGCCCGACAGGGCGGGCACGGCGCTGAGCGTGCTTTGCAACTCAGCCTGCATGTTCAGGCTGCCACCGGCCGCCGGCATGGTGAGGCTGCTCTTGGCCACGGTGAGCCGCATCACGGCCATCAGCCGCAGGCCATGTTTGACACGGCCTTTCACGCCTGACACGCGCGCATTCAGCTCGGCCGCCACACAGGGCTTGCCGCCGGCTTCGGTGGCCGTCCACAAACCGAGGTCACCACTGGGCAAGGTGCCCGCGGCCGCCGGCATGCCCGACACAAAATTCTCATGGCTGCTGTAGGCCAGGCTCGGCCCGTAGCAGTTGGCGTTGTTGCTGCCGTTGAACAAGGCGTTCAGGTTCAGCGCCGTGCCCAGCGTGACGCTGGTGTCGCCGCTGAACAGTTTGTCGATGACGGTGGTGTCGCCCTTCAAGTCGGGCTCAACTGCAGTGGCGGCATGAGCGCGGCTGGCAGGCACCAAGGCGGTGGCTAGGCGGCTGAGCGTTCGGGTGTCACCTTGCGACAGCGCGGCCCAGGTGGCACG
>JACMKW010000501.1 GCA_014379885.1 Rhizobacter sp. | reverse complement strand
TGAAGAAGGCCAACATCGACATCGACCGCAAGGTTCTTGCCGACATGGCCGTGAATGATCCTGCCGCTTTTGGCAGCATCGTCGAGAAGGTGAAGGCCCAGCTCGCTTGAATGCCGTGATCGCGCCGGGTGTTGTACAGCCTGGCGCCACAGCAAGCTCTCGGTTGGTTTCGATCAACCGAAGCAAGCTCTCAAAGGCCGACCTCGTGTTCGGCCTCTTTTTTTTGTTGTCCGATAGATCACTGAACTGATGAACGACCTCGATCAACTGGTGCAAGCAGCGCAGGCCGACTTCTCTCAGGCCACCGCACCCGCCGATCTGGAAAACGCCAAGGCGCGTTACCTGGGCAAGGCCGGCCGTGTGACTGAGCTGCTGAAAGCGCTCGGGGCCTTGCCGCCTGAAGAAAAGAAAACGCGCGGGGCTGAAATCAATGCGGCCAAGCAGCAGGTCGAAGCGGCGCTCAATGCCCGCCGCCAGGCGCTTGCCGACTCCGAACTCGCCACGCAGCTCAAGGCCGAAGCGCTTGACGTAACACTGCCTGGGCGCACCCGCGGCAGCGGTGGCCTTCACCCGGTGTCACTCACCATGGAGCGCATCGAGGCCATCTTCGCCTCCATGGGGTTCGACGTGGCTGACGGCCCCGAGATCGAGACCGACTGGTACAGCTTCACGGCGCTCAACAATCCCGAGAACCACCCCGCTCGCTCTATGCAGGACACCTTCTACGTCGACATGAAAGACGCCGAAGGTCGCTGGCTCAACCTGCGCCCGCACACTTCGCCCATGCAGATCCGCCACGCACGCGCGCATGCGGCCAAGTACTCCGGCCAGGAGCATATGCCCGAGATTCGCGTCATCGCGCCGGGCCGCACGTATCGCGTGGACAGCGATGCCACGCACTCGCCCATGTTCCACCAGTGCGAAGGCCTGTGGATCGGCGAGAACGTCAGCTTTAAAGACCTGAAATCTGTCTTCACCGATTTTTTCCACAACTTCTTCGAGACCGATGAGCTGCAGCTGCGCTTTCGGCCTTCGTTCTTCCCCTTCACCGAGCCTTCGGCCGAAGTCGACATCGCTTTCACCAGTGGCCCGTTGGAAGGCCGTTGGCTGGAGGTGGCCGGCTCCGGCCAAGTGCACCCGAACGTGGTGCGCAACTTCGGCCTCGACCCCGAGCGCTACATCGGCTTCGCTTTCGGCATGGGCCCGGATCGGTTGACGATGCTGCGTTACGGCGTGAACGATTTGCGCCTGTACTTTGAAGGCGACCTGCGCTTCCTCTCGCAGTTCAAGTAGGCAGTTCAAGAAGTAAAGCAGACCCACGAGATGCAATTCCCTGAGTCCTGGTTGCGCGAATTTTGCAACCCACCGATTTCCACCGAGCAGCTGGCCGAGACCTTGACCATGGCCGGTATGGAGGTGGAAGAGCTGCGCCCCGTCGCACCCCCTTTCAGCCAGGTGGTGGTGGCCGAGGTGCTGGAAGTCACCCGCCATCCCGATGCCGATCGTTTGAACGTGTGCCGCGTCAACGCAGGCGGTGCTGTGCTCAACATCGTGTGTGGCGCACCCAATGTGCGTGCGGGCATCAAGGTGCCGTGTGCCCTGGTGGGCGCGCAACTGCCACCGGCCGATGAGGGCGGTGCACCTTTCCAGATCAAGCTTGGCAAGCTGCGGGGCGTCGAAAGCCAAGGCATGCTGTGCTCGGCGCGTGAGTTGAAGCTCGCTGAAGACCATGGCGGCCTGCTGATCCTGGCAGACGATGCCGTGGTCGGCACATCCATCCGCGATCACTTGCGCTTGGACGACAGCTTGTTCACGCTCAAGCTCACACCGAATCTGGGCCATTGCCTGAGCGTGTACGGCGTTGCCCGCGAAGTGTCGGCATTGACTGGCACGCCTTTGCTCGAGCCCAAGTTCCTACCGGTGCGTGCGGTGCATACCGACAAGCTGCCCGTGAAAGTGCAGGCACCCGATCTGTGCGGCCGCTTCTCGGGCCGCATCATCCGCAACGTCAATACCAAGGCTAAAACGCCGACTTGGATGGTGGATCGCTTGGCACGTTGCGGCCAGCGGTCGGTCACGGCGCTGGTCGATATCTCGAACTATGTGATGTTCGAATATGGCCGACCGTCGCATATCTTCGATCTGGACAAGATCCATGGCGCGCTCACCGTGCGCTGGGGCCGCGCTGGGGAAACGCTGAAGCTATTGAACGGCAACACCATCGAGCTGGATGCGACGGTGGGTGTGATTGCCGATGACCAGGCGGTCGAGTCACTCGCCGGCATCATGGGCGGTGACGCCACCGCGGTGTCTGATGACACGAAGCACGTTTATGTTGAGGCGGCGTTCTGGTGGCCCGCGTCGGTGGCGGGCCGCGCGCGCCGCTACAGCTTCAGCACCGATGCCAGCCACCGGTTTGAGCGGGGTGTGGATCCTGCGCTCACGGTGGAGCACATTGAACGCATCACGCAGCTGATTCTCGATATCTGCGGCGGCGAGCCTTCAGCCATTGACGATCAACTCGTCAATGTGCCCGAGCGCAAAGCCGTCAGTCTGCGCGTTGCCCGTGCGGCCAAGGTGATCGGCATGCCGGTGACGCAGGCGCAATGTGCTGGGGTGTTGCAGCGCTTGGGTCTACTCATGACCGAGACGCCCGGCGTGCTCACGGTCACCCCGCCCAGCTGGCGCTTTGATCTGCAAATCGAAGAAGACCTGATCGAAGAGATCATTCGGGTGCTGGGTTATCAGACGCTGCCGAACACGGCACCGATCGCACCGGTGACCGCACGCATTCGCAAGGAAGCCCAGCGCAGCCTGTACACGCTGCGCCATCAATTGGCCGGCTTGGATTATCAAGAGACCATCAACTTCAGCTTTGTCGAAGAGCGCACAGAGCAAGAACTGGCTGGCAACGATCAGCCCATTCGCGTGCTCAACCCCATTGCCAGCCCCTTGTCGGTGATGCGCTCCAGCCTGCTGGGCAGCCTGGTGTCGGTGCTTCGCTTCAACCTGGCCCGCAAGGCAACGCGCGTGCGTGTCTTTGAAGTCGGCCGTGTGTTCAAGCGTGACGCGTCGGTGCCTGAGGGCGACTACGCTGTGGCCGGCATTGCGCAGCCCATGCGCGTTGCCGGTCTGGCTTACGGTGCGGCCGATGAGGTTCAGTGGGCCACCAAGGAACGAGCGGCCGACTTCTTCGATGTGAAGGGCGACATCGAAGCCTTGCTCGCGCCGCGCAAAGCGCACTTTGCTCCGGCCGAGCACCCAGCTTTGCACCCCGGGCGCTCTGCGCGTGTCGAAGTCGACGGCGTTGCAATAGGGTTTGTCGGCGAGCTGCACCCTCGTTGGCGGCAAAGTTACGAGCTGCCCACGGCGCCCATCGTCTTCGAGCTGGACGCCGGCGCCTTGCAACAGCACGACGTGCCCGTCTTCCAACCCATTCCCCGCCAACAGTCGGCATGGCGAGACATTGCGGTGATCGCGGCTGAGCATGTGACGCACGACGCGTTGATCGACACCGTGAAATCCGCTCATGCCAGCTTGATCCGTTCCGTCAGGCTGTTCGACGTCTACAAGCCCACGTGCGCGTCCGCTGACATGGCTGCCGGCGAGCGCAGCCTGGCCATCCGGCTCGAGGTGCTCGATGACACGGTCACCTTGACCGATGAACGCATCGAGGCCGTCAAGGCGGATGTATTGAACGCACTCCAGTCTCGGCTGGGTGTGCGCCTGCGTGGTTGAAACTCAAACTCCTGCATGACCACCACCCCACCCGACAAGCCGCCCGAGCGTGTGATGCTGCTGCCCACGCTGGAGACGCCCACGCTGACCAAGGCGGAGCTGGCCGAGCTTCTTTTTGAGCGCCTGGGCCTGAATAAGCGCGAGTCCAAGGACATGGTCGAGGCCTTTTTCGACATCATTCACGGCACACTGGTCGCCGGAGACGACGTCAAGATGTCAGGCTTCGGTAACTTCAATATCCGCCGCAAGGCGCCGCGACCCGGGCGCAACCCCAGAACCGGCGAGGCTATCCCGATCAAGGCCCGAAACGTGGTCACTTTCCACGCGAGTCACAAACTGAAGGGCGTGGTGCAAGGAGACATTCCTCCTGGAGACGATTTCGAATAGCGCCTTCACACTTGGAAAGCCCGCACCAGCGGGCTTTTTCTTTTTCCCATTGGCAACTGTCCGCAACCAGAGAGTGGCACCGAGGTCGCCGCGGATAGACTCGCGGAAAGCCAAAATCCGGAGAGGAAATGACAGTACTTGTGATCACGGTTGCGGTCTTGCTCCTCATCGTTGCCATCGCGTTTTCGATGCGGGGCAAGACAAGAACAATGGGAGACAGAGACAAGATCTGGCGCCGCCGTCTGCTGACAAAAAACGAGCAGCCGATGTACCTCCGGCTTCGCGAGACCTTCCCCGATCGCGTTGTGCTGGCGCAAGTGGCGTTCTCTTCGCTGATCAACAGCCGAAGCAAGGGCACCAGAAGCACCTTCGATCGGAAGGTCGCAGATTTTGTGCTGTGCACCTCGGCCTTTGAAGTGCTGGCCGTCATCGAACTGACCGACGCCAGCCACCAGGCAACTGCCGAATCCGATGCCAGTCGCGATGCGATGCTCACCGAGGCTGGATACCAAGTGCTGCGGTTCGATCGCGTGCCAGATGTGAAAGACCTGAAGGTCGCGGTCGGTTCACTCCCCGTTCCAAGCCCCAGTTCATCGGCGCCAGACTGATCTGTTGCTGATTGGTATTTACCCTTGTTTGGCAAGCTTTGGAGGCTTGACGGAACAGCTTGGCAACGGAAGTCTGGGTGGCTGACGTGGCAGAAGTCACGGGCACTGACTGGTGGAGCGACTGGTGAGAAACCGCAGCGGCGAGCCCCCGCAGATGGGCGGGAACAAATCGCACACGCGATCAGATGCGAAGGAGCGACTTCGAGTAAAGTCTAGCTTTCTCTCTCGATCTTATTGATTTACATGGAGAAAGCGCTTCCCGCCATTCCTGCCAAACGCTACTTCACCATA
>JACMKW010000500.1 GCA_014379885.1 Rhizobacter sp. | reverse complement strand
GACGTTCACGCCATCGACGACGATGTGGTCTTCGTCAACGCGCAGCGAGACGGTGCCACGCTTGCCCTTGTCGCGGCCAGTGGTCACGATGACCTGGTCGCCCTTGCGAATCTTGTTCATGGTCAGAGAACCTCGGGGGCGAGGGAAACGATCTTCATGAAGCGCTCGGTGCGCAGTTCGCGCGTCACGGGCCCGAAGATGCGGGTGCCAATGGGCTCGAGCTTGGCGTTCAGCAGCACCGCGGCGTTGCCGTCGAAGCGGATCAGCGAGCCGTCTTGCCGGCGCACGCCCTTGGCGGTGCGCACGACAACAGCGCTGTAGACCTCGCCCTTCTTGACACGGCCCCGCGGCGCGGCTTCCTTGATGCTGACCTTGATGACGTCACCGATGCCGGCATAGCGCCGTTTCGAGCCGCCCAGCACCTTGATGCACATGACGGACTTGGCACCCGTGTTGTCGGCCACGTCGAGCCGCGTTTGCATTTGGATCATTTGTTCTTCCCCCAACTTGGGCGCTTCAGGCGAAGCGGCCAGTCTTGGGCCCGTGTGTGGGTTTTGGTCGCTTAAGCACGCGAACGCGTGCTCAGCAGAGCCGGCGATTATGCCTGTGTTCGCCGCGGCGCGTCAAGCCGCCGAATTGCGTCAACCTCAGGCCTTGGCTTGATTGAGCATCGTGTCGGCGTCGCTGACTTCGAACTTGCCTGGTGCTTCGATGTTCAGCGTCTTGACGACGCCGTCGTCCACCAGCATCGAGTAACGCTGCGAACGCACCCCCATGCCCTTGGCCGTCAAGTCCAGCGTCAGCCCGGACGCGCTGGTGAACGCACCGCTGCCGTCGGCCATCATGCGCACCTTGCCGGCCGTCTTTTGGTCACGGCCCCAGGCGCCCATCACAAAGGCATCATTGACCGAGACGCACCAGATCTCGTCCACACCGGCAGACTTCAGTTCGTCAGCCTTGGCCACAAAACCCGGCACATGCTTGGCCGAACAAGTGGGTGTAAACGCCCCCGGCAGCGCGAAGATGGCGATCTTCTTGCCAGCGGTCGCCTTCTCGATATCGAAGCTGTTGGGGCCCAGCGAGCACCCGTTGCCTTCAACTTCAACAAATTCGCTCAAAGCGCCCGCGGGCAGCTTGTCTCCGACTTTCAGCATGAGCTCACTCCAGACTATGGTTGTCAAACAAAACGGCCGGGCTGAGTTTCCAGCACCGGCCGCCGTGCTTGAATGCAGGGGTCAATCTTTCAGACCAACTTGGCCTTTTCGAGCAGCTTGGTCACGGTCCACGACTTGGTCTTGCTGATGGGCCGGCCTTCGGCGATTTCCACCAGGTCACCCATTTTGTAGTCGCCGTTTTCGTCGTGTGCGTGGTACTTGCGCGACTTGGCGACGATCTTGCCGTACAGCTCGTGCGCGGTGCGGCGCTCGACCAGCACGGTGACCGTCTTCAACCGCTTGTCGCTGACCACGCGGCCGACGAAGGTGCGCGTGTTCTTGACCGGCGCTGCCGGGGCAGCGGTGTCAGCGGCCGCTGCGGTGGCTTCTTGAACTTCGCTCATTTAGCGGCCTTTTTCTTTTGCGCAATGATGGTCTTGGCGCGTGCGATGTCGCGGCGCGTCTTGCCCAATTGCGAATGGTTGGTCAGCTGTTGCGTGGCGCGTTGCATGCGCAGGCCGAAGTGGGCCTTCAACAGGTCAGACACTTCCTTTTCGAGCGCAGCAACGTCCTTGTTGCGCAATTCGGATGTCTTCATCGTCATCTACTTTCGAATCAGGTGCCAACCTGGCGTGCCACGAAGGTGCACTTCAGCGGCAGCTTGGCCGACGCCAGCAGGAAGGCTTCACGCGCCAATTGTTCGGGCACGCCGTTGATTTCGTACAGCACCTTGCCCGGCTGGATTTCAGCCACGTAGTACTCGGGATTGCCTTTGCCGTTGCCCATGCGCACTTCGGCCGGCTTCTGCGAAATGGGCTTGTCCGGAAAGATGCGAATGAAGATGCGGCCACCGCGCTTGATATGGCGGCTGATGGCACGGCGGGCGGCTTCGATCTGGCGTGCCGTGATACGGCCACGCTCGGTAGCCTTGAGACCAAAGTCGCCGAACGACACGTTGGCACCACGCGTGGCGACGCCGGTATTGCGGCCCTTGTGTTCCTTGCGGAACTTGCGACGTGCAGGTTGCAGCACTTTTATTCTCCTTTGGTCTCGCCAGCCGGGGGTGTGGCTGCACCGGCCGCAGGCGCGGCGCGGCGCACACGTTTCACGGCCGGGCCCTTGGGTCCG
>JACMKW010000499.1 GCA_014379885.1 Rhizobacter sp. | reverse complement strand
GCCGGGCTGTCGGAGTTGCCGCCGCAACCGCTCAGTGCGATGCAGGCGGTGAGCCAGGCGAGCTGGGTTGTCAGGTTGAAGATGTTGCGCTGCATGCTTGCGTTACTCCGTTCGCCATGAGCCTGCATTCCGTTCGCCCTGAGCCTGTCGAAGGGTGCGCACAGCACGGCGCCGATTCCTTTTGACAGGCTCAAGGCGAACGGAGGCTGGCTGAGGTGCGTCGGAATCGAGTGAGATCTTGTTGTTCGCAGTTCTACCAGCGGCGCGTCGCGCCCATGTTGCCGCTGTGCAAAGCAAGGTGTCATCGTGAAAGTGTCTTTACATCCAACTGCGGTTGACGACCAAGTTCTAATAAAGTAGATTTCAGTTCCATGATGACGGATGAAGAAGAAACGAATCTCGACCAGCGCATCGCCCGCCGTGTACGCGATCTGCGCGCCGCCCAAGGCTTGACCTTGGAGCAGCTGGCCGCTCGCTCCGGTGTGAGCCGGTCCATGATCTCGGTGGTGGAGCGCGGTGAGAGCAGTCCCACGGCGGCCTTGCTCGACAAGCTGGCCGCTGGCCTGGGTGTCACGCTCAACAGCTTGTTCGAGGCTTCGCACCGTGCCGAACTGCCGTCACCGCTGGCACGCCGCGCGGCCCAGCCCGAGTGGCAAGACCCCGATTCGGGTTACGTGCGCAGAGCGCTGTCGCCACCGGGCCTTGATTCGCTCCTGCAGTTGGTGGAGGTGAGCTTCCCGCCCGGTGCGCAGGTGAGCTACGAAGCGGGCGCCGGGCGCACCGGTGTTCACCAACAGGTGTGGGTGATCGAAGGCAACATCACCGTGACGGTGGGTGTTGAGCGCCACAAGCTCACCGAGGGCGACTGCCTGGCCATGTCGCTCGACCAGCCGGTGTCGTTTCGCAACCCCACGCGCTGGGCTGCGCGCTACCTTGTGGCGTTGGCCAGCGTGGCATCACCCAGGAGATTTTCATGAGTGTTTCGTCTGCGGTGCAGGTGCAACAGCTCGACGCAGCCACAGCGCGAGCCGAGATCGATGCTTTGTGCGAACTGCTGATCGACACGGTGACCGGCGGCGCCTCGGTCGGTTTCATCGAGCCCATGTCCCAGGCCAAGGCCCGCGCTTTCTGGAAGAAGGTGGCCGCGGGTGTGGCCCAGGGTGAGCGTGTGTTGTTCGTCGCGCGCAATGCCGCAGGCCGCATCGACGGCACGGTGCAACTGCTGGTCGACATGCCCGAGAACCAGCCGCATCGCGCGGAGGTCGCCAAGCTGCAAGTGCACCGCCGCGCCCGCAAGCACGGTGTCGGCCATGCCTTGATGAGCGCGCTCGAAGCCAAGGCGGCAGACCTGCACAAGACGCTGCTCGTGCTCGACACCGCCAGTGCCGATGCCGAGCGCCTGTATGAACGCCTGGGCTGGCAGCGCTGCGGGGTGATCCCCGGCTTTGCGCTGCTGCCCGCAGGCGGGCTGTGCGCCACAGTCTTTTTCTACAAGGCCGTGGCGGGCGCTACGCCCCCAGTTACTTCCCCAACTGCTTGACCGTGCCGCACTCGGTGCCCAGCCAGCGGCCTGTCTGGTTGACGTTCACACGCTCAGGCTGGCCCATGACCACGGTGTCGACGGTGCCCTGGCTGGTGTAAGCCGTGGGGCTCTGGAAGTTCACCACCGCTTCACCGCTCGCGGGTGGCGAGGTGGTGCAGCTGAACTTCACCTTCATCGATTGGTTGTTGCGCTCCAGCACCTGCTGCGTGCAGTCGCCGGCCTGTTGCGGGATCTCGCCGCGCTCGGCGTCTTCCTTGCTGATGCAGGCCTTGACGCTGCTGCTCTTGTCGCCCAGGCGGACGCCCTGCGACGTCATCATTTCCTCCACCGCCTTGCGCTTTTCAGGCGGCAACTGGCTGATGTAGGCCTGGGCCTGCTTCATCGCGGCTTCGGCCATGCCGCTCTGGCTCTTGAGTGCAATGTTGATTTCCCACAGGCCGGGTTCGATCTTCAGGGGTGCGGGGGTTTGGTTGGTCTGTGCATGAGCGGCTTGCAGGCAGCCGGCGGCCAGACAGAGGGCGAGGGTCAATGTTTTCAATCGGATATCTCCTTTGTGAGACTCTGACACCTGCGCGCGGGCTGGGTTCCCTCTGACACAAGGCGTCACATGCTGGTGCCATCGGCCAGAATGAGCGCCCAGTAGCTCTGGCCGTGGCAACGAATGTTGAAACCTGTGTGGAGATCGTTGGTCGTGGGGTGCCTGGCAGCTGTGGCGTGTGCCATGGCGATGGCGGCCGAGACACCGCCAGCCGAGCCTTGCGCGAACCGTGTGGCCGATGCAGCGTCGGCCATGCCCGCGCGCTTGCCGCAGTTGCGCTACCGCTGCCTGCTGTTGCGCCAGGGGCAGCGGGTGCTGGTCGGCGAGGCCGGCAAGCAGCACGCACGCACCGTGCTGCTGGTGCATGGCCTGGGCAACAACGCCCACCGTGACTGGGCGAGCGTGGTGCCCACCTTGGCGGAGCAGTTCCATGTGGTGGCACTCGACCTGCCGGGTTTTGGCGCGTCACCGGGGTCACCGCAGGTCTATTCGTTCCCCGCACTCGGCAGCGCGCTGACCCAGGTGCTGGAACAAACAGCCCCCGGCCGGCGTGTGCACGTGGTGGGTCATTCGCTGGGCGGTGCGGTGAGCCTGTATTTTGCGAACGCCCATGCCGACAAGGTCGATCGCCTGGTGCTGGTCGACGCGGCCGGCATCTTGTTCAAGACGGTGTTCGCACGCCACTTGGCCCGGGTGCGCAGCCCGCAGGTGGGCGTGTCGGTGGTTGACCGGTTTTTGCGGGGCTTCGACGAACGTGTCAATGACCTCAGCCGTGCCCTGTTCTTCGGGCTCGATGAGCGGTTCGACCTGGCCCGCTGGCTGGTGCAGAACCCGAGCGTGCGTTACGCGCTGCTGGGCCGCTACACACAGGTGGACGCCGCGCTTGGCCTGGTCGAGCACGACTTCGGCGCCGCCATTCGCGAGACCACCGCGCCCACCACCGTGATCTGGGGCCGCAACGACCCGGTGGCGCCCTTGCGCACCGCCGGCCTGCTGGCCGCGCGTCTGCCCGACGCACGCCTGCGTGTGATGGACGGCGTGGGCCACACACCCATGGAAGACAGCCCCGACGCCTTCAACCGCTTGCTGCTGGAAGCGCTGGCTTCACCACTGTCGCCCCGGCATGTGGCCGAGGTGAGCGGGGCCTCGCAAGGCGACGTGATATGTCGCGATGCGCCAGACCAGCGCTACAGCGGCAGCTTCGACAGCATCACGCTCGAGAACTGCGCCAACGCGCGCATCGAAGGCGCCCGGCTGAAGCAGCTCACGCTGAAAGCCTCGTCGCTGACCATCGAAGACAGCGTGATCGAGAGCGACGACGTGGCGCTTTCGGCGCAGGGCAGTGAGGTCACGGCCACAAATTTGCGGCTGCGTGGCCGTGTGGCCATACGCACCGACAACAGCCGCTTCGACCTGGCCGGCGTGAGCCTGCAAGCAAGCGAACGTGGCGTCGAAATGCCGGTGGCGAGCCGGATTTTCTTTTCGGTGAGCGATTGGCGGGGTACCGACTACATCGGCGACGCGCATTTTCTGTGGCCACAGCCGGCTACGGGCCGTTGAGTTGTCACCAACTGCACGCGCCGTTACCGGGCGCCGGGTTTCATCACATTTGGCAACAGTTGAGGTGCACGCGATTTACCCTGTCTGAGATGCTTGTGTCGGGAGCTTGCTAGACCCCAGAGGCCGAAGGCCCGACCAAAGGACCCAGCATGTACAGGGACGAACTGCCATCAGCCACGCTGGTGCCGGTGCCGCGGGCACTGGAAATGTTCTCGCAGGGCCATGCGCTGCACCGCAGCGAACCCGGTTTCGACGGGCTTCTCGGCGCCCCCCCGAGAGCGGCGCCCGTCGTGGAGCACCTGCTGCCGTTTCGTGTGCGTGTGGTGTGCAGCACCCCCCAGCTGCTGCGAGTGCAGGCGCTGCGCCAAGTGGCCTATGGCCGCCACCTGCCGGACCAGGCCGCGGCCTTCGGCAGCGCCGACCCGCTCGACCTCCTGAGCGACACCACCATCTTCTTCGCCGAAGACAAACACACCGGCGCCGTGGTGGGCTCGGCGCGGGTGCAGAGCAACCGCAGCGTACCGCTGCAGATCGAGCGCAGCATTGAGCTGCCGCCCGCGCGCCGTGGCCAGCTGCTGGCTGAAATCACGCGCCTGTGTGTGCAGCCGGGCTACGACCAGCCGGTGCGCCTGGCCTTGGTGAAGGCCAGCCACCTGTTCTGCATCGCGATGCAGATCAGTGGCGTGCTGGCCGGTTCACGCCGCTCGCTGCTGCGCACCTACGAAAGCCTGGGCTTCACCGACCTGTTCGGTGACGAGCGCATGTGCCCCTTGCAGCATGCCGGTGGCCTGCCGCACCGTGTCCTGTTCCGCGACACCGTCACCTCCGAGGCCATGGCACGCGAACGCCGCCACGCCGATTACGACTTCGTGTTTCGCAACTACCACCCCGACATCGCCATCTTCGAAGCGCTGGCCATGGCCGTGGGCGGCGGCTTGAGCGGCTCAAGAGTGCATTGAGGCAACCTGCGCGAGGTGCGGCGCGAGCACCTCGCGCAGCTGCTCGCTGCTGAAGGGCTTGGCCAGAAAGTCGTCCATGCCGGCGGCGCGGCATTGTTCGCGGTCTTCGGGGAACACATTGGCCGTGAGGGCCACCAGCACGAGCCGCGGCAACCCATGCGCTGCTTCGTGCTCGCGGATGCGGCGTGCGGCCTCGAAGCCGTCCATCTCGGGCATCTGGCAATCGAGCAGCACCAGGTCGGGCCGGGGTGTGTCGGTCTGGCACACCCGCTCGACCACGCCAACACCACTTTCCACACGTTCGACCTCCAGCCCCAGCCGCGCAAGCGAGGCTTCGGCCACCACGGCATTCACTTCGTTGTCTTCGGCCAGCAGCACGGTGCCGCGCAGCAAGCCGCCTTGGTGTTCGAGTGCTTGTGTGGGCGCGGGTGCCGATGCAGAGGTGGGTGCTGCGGGTATGCGGGGCCGCTGCAAGGGCAGTGCCACCTCGAAGGTCGAACCCACGCCCAGCGTGCTGTGGTAGCTGACATGTCCACCCATGGCCTCACAGATGGCGCGGGTGATGCTCAGGCCCAGGCCGGTGCCGCCGAACCTGCGCGTGTTGGAGCTGTCCACCTGCACAAACGGCTCGAAGATGCGGTCGAGCGTGTTGGGCGCGATGCCCACGCCGGTGTCTTCCACACGAATGAGCGCGCCGCTGCCGCCATTGGTTTCGGTGACCCGCACGCGCACCGTGCCAGCTTCAGTGAACTTCACTGCATTGCCGACCAGGTTGAGCAGGATCTGGCGCATGCGGAACGGATCCATCGTCACCATGCAGGGGAGGGGCAGGTCGAGCGCGCACGTCAGAGACAGTTTCTTTTCGGCGGCGCTCGGGGTGCACATCTCGATGGTGTCGGCGATCAGTTGTGCCAGATCGATTTGCTGCGGGTGCAGGTCGATGCCCTGTGCACCGAAGCGCGAGTATTCGAGGATGTTGTTGATCAGGCCCAGCAGGTGCTCGCCGCAGCGGCGGATCACCGTGAGCCCCTCGCGCGGGCTGGTGTGCGGCGCGTTGCCCAGCAGCATGCTCGACATGCCCAGGATGCCGTGCAACGGAGTGCGCAGCTCGTGGCTCATGTTGGCGACGAACTCGTTCTTGGCGCGGTTCTCGGTGCGCGCAAGCTCCAGCGCCGATGACAACCGGGTCGTCAGCTCTTCGTTGGTGAAGCGCAGCGTGAGCATCTCCACGATGTGCCGCTCCGAGCGGCGCGTGGCCAGCAGCAGCAAGGCATAAAACACCAGGATGGAGAACGCCCCGTACAGCCCGAAATTGTCTCCGCGCGACAGCATCAGCGCCGCACCAGGCAACTGCATCGGTGCGGTGTAGGCCACGCAGCAGGGCCAGTCGGCATGCAGCACGAAGGCGGCGATAGCGCTCACGCCGGCCAGCGTGGCGACCACCACCGTCATGGTGGCGGTGTCGTTGCTTGGCATCAGCCAGATGCCCGCCGCACCCCACACCAGGCCGTCGAGAAACAGCATGGCCCGGCCCCAATGCAACCAGGTCAGAGAGTCGGTTTGGCGACGCAGGAAAAGTCGGCCGTGAACGATGCGAGGCACCACCACCGCCACCTTGAACACGATCCACCAGGTGAGCACGGGGCCAGACACAACGCCGCGCAAATGTAGCGCCAGCGCAAAAGCAAACGCGGTGGCGGCGAACACCGCCACCGCGGTCTGTTCGAAGATCATGCGCATCTGCGCCACGCGCACACGCACTCGGATGTCGTGTGAGACATCTCGCATGGCGGGCGAAGAGGCAACGGCGGCCATTTGGCGAGCAATGTACTCGCGTTGGCAGTGCCGAGTGGGGCAGGGCGCCTCGGTGAGGGCTCGCTTTAGCTCAGGAACAACACCGCGGCAATCGCCACCGCGGCTGGCAGCGCCTGCACGTACAGGATTTTGCGCGTGGCGGTGGCGGCGCCATAGAGGCCGGCCACCAGCACGCAACCCAGGAAGAACAGCGCCACTGGGCGACCCGAGGCGCCCAGGCCGATGCCCAAGAGCAGGCTCCAGATCAGGCCCGCTGCCAGAAAGCCGTTGTACAGCCCCTGGTTGGCGGCCAACACCTTCGACTCGGCGGCGAATTCGGGCGTGGTGTTGAACACCTTGCGGCCCTTGGGCGTGTCCCAGAGAAACATCTCCAGCACCAGGATGTAGACATGGATCAGGGCCACCAGGCCCACCAGCACGGACGCAATCAGCATTCGAATCTCCTGTGGCGCGTCACACCGTGTTGGCGCCTTGATTTGGAACATCAGCTTACCCCGGCGTGTGCCCAGCGCCGCATGGGCAACACGGCCGAGCCGCGCTACGGGCATTCCCGCCTTTGCAGCCTGCCGCTCGGCAAGCATAGTCCGCCGCACCCATCGCTTCGCGTTCAACCGCACTGTCATGACATCACAAGCTGATCGCCGACGTTTGCTGCTGGCAGCCGCCTCCTTACCCTTCGCACTTCAGTCCGGCCGTGCGATGGCACAGGCGTGGCCGACCAAGCCGGTGCGCATCGTGGTGCCGTTCGCACCCGGCGGCACGACCGACGTGCTGGCCCGAGCGCTCGCACCCGAGCTGCAGAAGGCATTCGGACAGCCGTTTGTCGTCGACAACAAGGCCGGTGCCGGCGGCAACGTGGGCGCGGCCGAGGTGGCCAAGTCGAACGCCGACGGGCATACCTTGCTGATGGGCACGGTGGGCACGCATGCCATCAACGCTGCGCTCTACGCCAACATGCCGTTTGATCCGATCAAAGACTTTGCGCCCATCACCTTGGTAGCCAATGTGCCCAACGTGCTTGTCATGAATCCGGCCAAGGCGCTGTCAGCCAAGATCAACAGCGTGGCCGATCTGATCAAGTACGCCAAGGCCAACCCCGGCAAGCTGAACATGGCGAGCGCCGGCAATGGCACGTCCATCCATCTGGCCGGCGAACTGTTCAAGACCATGACGGGAACCTTCATGGTTCACTTCCCGTACCGCGGCTCAGGCCCGGCGCTGATCGACCTGCTCGGCGGCACCATGGACCTGATGTTCGACAACCTCCCGTCGTCCATGCCGCACATCAAGGCGGGCAAGCTGAAGGCGTTGGCCGTCACTGGCAACACCCGTTCGTTCTCGATTCTGGAACTGCCCACGGTTGAAGAGGTGGGTGGAGCCAGCCTGAAGGGCTACGAAGCCACGTCATGGTTCGGGCTGCTGGCACCCGCGGCCACGCCGCCCGACGTGGTGAGCCGCTTGCAGCAGGAAGCGGCCAAGGCACTCAACACGCCAGCCATGCGTGAACGCATGTTGGCTCAGGGTGCCATTCCGAGTGGCATGCAT
>JACMKW010000498.1 GCA_014379885.1 Rhizobacter sp. | reverse complement strand
GTGGCGAACACCAGGTGCTCGGCCAGCTTCGGGCCGGCGGTGTTTAACAGCACCGAGCTCATGTTGCCCCAGGTGCCGATCGCGGTCGGCATGTAATTGATCTTCTCCATGCTGCGCAGCGTGTGGGCGTTGCCGTCGGCCAGACCGTAGATCAGCACCGTGTCGGCGCCGGCGTCGCGGATCTTCGCGAGCTGGGCGGTCATGTCGGTGTCTTTCGGGCCGAATTTCTCAACGGCCACCGGTGCCAGGCCGTGCAGTGCCAGCACTTCGGTCGCGTCTTTCACGCCCTGTGTGCCGAAGCCGGTGGAGTCGGCGATGAAGGCGATCTTCTTGGATTTGCTCGACTTCACCGCGTAAGCCAGCAGCAGCGCCACCTGCTCACGGTCGACCATCGACACGCGGAAGATGTAGTTCAGCGGCTCGGCACCGTAGCGCCTGGTGATGTCGGTGGCGGTGGCCACTGGCACGATCACCGGAATCTTCTTTTGCTGCGGAATGTGCAGCCAGGCGAGTGCATTGCCCGAGTTGGTGGGGCCCACCACGGCGGCCACTTTTTCGTTGTCGATCAACTCGGTCATGTTCTGGATCGACTTCGGCGGTGCGCCAGTGTCGTCACGCACCACGGCGACGAGCTTCTTGCCGAGCACGCCGCCGGCCTTGTTGATGTCGTCGATGGCGAGCTCGAAGCCGTGGCGTGCGGCCAGGCCCAGCTCGGCCGCAGCCGTGCCCGACTGGTCGGCGTTGAAGCCAATCTTGATGTCTTGTGCGTGGGCCGTGGCCGAGCCCAGGGCGCCAAGGCCGGCGATGGCCGCAGCCAGGATGTGGCGGCGCGAAAGGGGGTAAGGGGCGTTCTTGAACATGTTTGTCTCCTGCTGTTGTAGGGCCTGCATCTGTCCATGTGAATGTAGGGTTGCTGTACCAGTACATAAAGGTACAGTTTGCTGGGACAGTGATTCAGCCTCTGGGGTTTCCCCGGCCAGCTGTCATATTCAGCCCCTCTCCAACCTGCCTTCGCGCCCATGGCCAAGCCCGCTCCCATCGCCGCCTCGCTGGCCGACTCGATTGCCCGGCAAATTGCCGAAGGTGTGTTCAGGCACGGCGACAAGTTGCCGTCGCTGCGCACCCTCGCCGCGCTGCACGGCTACGCCAAGAATACGGTGGTGGCGGCGTTCGAGTTGCTGGTGGCGCGTGGGCTGGTGGAGCCGCGCCGCGGTTCGGGCTACTTCGTCAAACCTGCCTCTGGCGTTGCTTCGCTCATCGACACCCGCGAAGAAGCTGCCGGTTCATTGGGGCGGGCGATGGACATCGTCTGGATGATGCGCGAGCAATTCAAGGCCGTGCCCGATGCACTCGCCGTGGGCGACGGGTTCCCGCCCGTGGCATGGCTGGCCGACGTGCGGCTCGACAAGTACCACCACAAGGTTGTGCGCACCGGCCTGGGTGTGATGTTTCGCTATGGCACACGCTTTGGCTACCCCCCGTTGCGCGACCACCTGGTGGGCAAGCTGGCTGACTTCGGCATTGCCGCCGAGCCGCGCCAGATCGTGCTCACGCATGGCGCCAACGACGCGCTCGACCTGGTGGTGCGCTACTTCGTGCCGCCCGGTGGCACGGTGCTGGTCGACGACCCGGGCTACTACCTCCTGCACGGCAAGCTGAAGCTCGCGGGCGCGCGCATTCTGGGTGTGCCGCGCGAGCACGACGGGCCGGACCTGGGGGCCCTGGAGCAACTGCTCATCTCCGAAAAGCCGCGCCTGTTCTTCACCCAATCGGTGGCACACAACCCCACCGGCTCAGACACCTCACCGGCCAAGGCCTTTCGCATCTTGCAGCTGGCGCAGGCGCACAACCTGATGATTGTCGAGAACGACCCGCTGGCCGACTTCAAGCCGATGGCCTCGGCGCGGCTGTCGTCACTCGACCAACTGGAGCGCACGATCTACATCGGCAGCTTCTCCAAATCGTTCTCGGCCGCGCTGCGTGTGGGCTTCATTGCGTGTGGGGCTGATCTGGCCAGCGACCTCGCCGACCTGAAGGCCCTGGTGCACGCGAACAGCTCGGAGTACTGCGAGCGCACGCTCGACGTCATCTTGAGCGAAGGCCGCTACCAGCGCCACCTGGCGCGGCTGCGCGAGCGCATCGGCGCGGCCACGCTGCGCGCCCAGGCCCTGCTTGACGAGCTGGGCGCCACCATCTTCGTACGCACCCCGCACTCGCTCTACCTGTGGGCCGCCTTGCCCGATGAGCCCGACTCGTTGGTGCTCGCGCGTGAGCTGCTGCCGCGCGGCGTGGTGCTGGCGCCAGGGCGCATCTTCTGCGTCGACTCGACCAAGCCGTCGCCATGGTCGCGCTTCAACGTGGGCGCGCTGGCAGAGCCCAAGGTGCGGGCAGCGTTGCTCGAAACGCTGCGCCGTTGAGGCGGGAAGCCCGGCGCGCCCCGGGCCATGGCGCATCGGGTAAGGTGCGCCGGTCGACGGAGATCCCTCATGCCCACCCCCTTCAAAGTTTCCCTGTGGCAACTCGCCTGGCGCCAGATGGCGCGCGACTTTCGGGCTGGCGAGTTGCGCCTGCTGGTGGTGGCAGTGACGCTGGCGGTGGCCGCGCTGAGCGCTGTAGGCTTCTTTGCCGACCGCTTGAACCACGGGCTGGCGCGTGATGCACGCCAATTGCTGGGTGGCGACGCCATCGTTGCGAGCGACCAGCCGCTGCCACCCGTGTTCACCGACAAGGCGCGCGCGCTGGGATTGAAAACGGCCACCACGGCTGGCTTTCCCAGCATGGGCCGTGCGCCTGACGAGAAGGGTGGCGGCTCCAAGCTGGTGGCGGTGAAGAGCGTGACCGACGACTACCCACTGCGCGGCGCGTTGCGTGTGGCCGATGCAAGCGGCAAGGAATACGCCACCGCACAAGGCCCCAAGCGTGGCACCGTGTGGGTTGACGGGCCCTTGCTCGATGCACTGCAACTGCGCCTGGGCGACGACTTGCTGCTCGGAGACGCGCGCTTGAAAGTGGCGGCCACCATCGTGGTCGAGCCCGACCGGGGTGCTGGCTTCATGAGCTTTGCGCCGCGTGTGATGCTGCACGACACCGACCTCGCCGCCACCGGGTTGGTGCAACCCGCCAGCCGCGTGACCTACCGCCTGGCGGTGGCCGCACCGGGCAACAACGAGGCGCCGGTGCGTGCCTTCGTCAAGTGGGCCGATGAGCAGGTGAAGAGCCAGTCACTGCGCGGTGTGCGCGTCGAATCGCTTGAAACCGGCCGCCCCGAAATGCGCCAGACGCTGGACCGGGCCGAGAAGTTTCTCAACCTCGTCGCCTTGCTCGCCGCGCTGCTGGCCGCGGTGGCGGTGGGCATTGCCGCGCGCGACTTTGCGAGCCGCCACCTCGATGACTGCGCCATGCTGCGGGTGCTGGGCCAGCCGCAACGCACCATCGCGTTGCAGTACCTGATCGAGTTCGCCTTTGTCGGCCTGCTGGCCAGCGTGGCCGGTGTGGTGTTGGGCTTTGCAGTGCATTACGTGTTTGTGTACCTGCTCGCTGGCTTGGTGAATGCGGGTCTGCCCGCGGCCACGGGCTGGCCGGCGCTGTTCGGTGTAGGTGTCGGGTTCACCTTGTTGATGGGGTTCGGTTTGCCGCCCGTGTTGCAACTCTCGCAAGTGCCGCCGCTGCGTGTAATTCGGCGTGATGTGGGTGCCTTGAAGCCGGCCTCGATCGCGGTGCTGGGCGCGGGGGCTGCGGGTTTTGTGGCCTTGCTGCTGGCGGTGTCGTCTGACCTGCAGCTGGGCCTGATCGCGGTGGGTGGTTTTGCCGCCGCCATAGCGGTGTTCGCGGTGCTGTCGTGGCTGGCGGTGCAGGCCTTGCGCCGCGCTGTGCCCGAGTCGCGCGCACCGCGCTGGCTGGTGCTGGCCACACGCCAGATTGCGGCGCGGCCGGCGTTTGCCGTGCTGCAGGTGTCGGCACTCAGCGTGGGCCTGCTGGCGCTGTGCCTGTTGGTGCTGCTGCGCACGGATCTCATTTCCAGCTGGCGCCAGGCCACACCCCCCGATGCGCCCAACCGCTTCGTGATCAACGTGCAGCCCGAGCAGGGCGACGCGTTTCAGGCCAGGCTGCGCGCCGGCGGTGTGAACAAGTTCGACTGGTACCCGATGATTCGTGGGCGGCTGGTGGCCGTCAACGGCAAGCCCGCGTCGGCCGACGACCTGACGGACGAGCGCGCCAAACGCCTGCTCGACCGCGAGTTCAACCTGAGCCACAGCGCCGCGCTGCCACAGCACAACGTGGTCACCAGCGGCAAGTGGGTGGCTGAAGAGCCGGGTGGGTTGAGTGTGGAAGAGGGCTTGGCCGACACCTTGAAGCTCAAGCTTGGCGACACGCTGCGCTTCGATGTGGCCGGCATGGTGGCCGAGGGCCGCATCACCAGCTTGCGCAAGGTGGATTGGGGCTCGATGCGGGCCAACTTCTTCGTGATGTTTCCCAGCGCGCAAATGTCCGACGTGCCCGCGAGCTACATCGCGGCCTTCCGTGCGCCGCCCACCCCGGGCTTCGACAACGCCCTGAGCCGCGACTTTCCCAACATCACCAACGTGGACGTGTCGGCGTCCATCACGCAGATCCAGGGCGTGCTCGACCAGGTGGTGCGGGCGGTGGAGTTCTTGTTCACCTTCACGCTGGCGGCAGGCTTGGTGGTGCTGTTTGCTGCCGTGACGGCAACCCGTGAGGCGCGAGCGCGTGAGTTTGCGGTGATGCGGGCTTTGGGTGCGAGTGGCAAGTTGTTGGCGCAGGTGCAGCGGGCTGAGCTTTTAGGTGTTGGGGCCCTGGCCGGGTTTCTGGCGTCGATTGCGGCGATGGCGGTGGGGTGGGCGTTGGCGCGCTTTGTGTTTCAGTTCAGCTGGAATGCGTCGCCTTGGGTGCCGCTGATTGGGAGTGCTGCGGGGGCGGTGTTGGCGCTTGGTGCTGGGTGGTGGGGGTTGCGTGAGGTGTTGCGACGGCCGGTGGTGGAGACCTTGCGGCGGGCCGCAACGGATTGACGCGCACGCTGTTGTCATTCCCGCCTTCGACGGGCTCAGGACAGGGCGGGCTGCGCTCGAGCGGGGATCCAGGACGCTGGCTTGTCACCGCCCCCACTACCCGTTCGGGCTGAGCCTGTCGAAGCCTGGTGCCGCTTGTGCCGTTCGGGCTAACCCTTCGACAGCTCAGGACAGGGTCCGTTGCGCGGATCGAAGCCTTGTGGCGCTATTCGCGTGTTGGTCTTGTTCACCGCGTGAGGCCGCGTCGGGATGTGCCCCCGACAGGGCAGTCCCTTTTCTTTGCTTCGCCAAAGAAAAGGAACCAAAAGAAAGGCGACCCTCGTCACCGGTCGGCCTAGGGCCGACTGCTCTGCGCTGCTCGGTCTTTGCGGGCGCGCCGAACTCGCTGCGTTCGCTGCGCTCACTGCGCTCAGACAGGCGGCGCGAAGACAGTTTTTGATGCGCGCTGCGCGCGCTCCCGCACAGCCCTGCGCTGCTCGACGGCTCAGAAGGGGCCCAAGAGCAATGCGGTCGTTGCTTCGCAACTTTCCCTGTCTACGCCTCGTTTCGCTTCGGCGGCACGGTTTGCGGTCAGCTCTTCGCTCGCCCACCCCCACCCGC
>JACMKW010000497.1 GCA_014379885.1 Rhizobacter sp. | reverse complement strand
GGCGCTGCGCAACCGCCGGCTGGCGATGCACATCGGCAACGAGCCGCCGTTGGTGACCCGCAGCATTGCCGAGGCGATGGGGTAGCTCGCTCAGAGCCAAGTGGCCGTCACGTCATGAGTGTGGCCATTGAAAGAAACGCGCGCTGGGCGGGGAGATTTCTGGCCGGCGCCGGGCGGCGCGAAGAATCAGCGTTTGCGGGCTTTAACCGCTTGGCGGCTCGGTGCTGCCACGCGTTTGCGTGGGCTGGCGGCCCTTGGTTTTGCGGCCGGTTCTTCAACCAGGGGTTCAATGCCTGCCGCTGCCGCTGGGTTCAGCGTCGGGGTGGCCCAGATGGGCAGCGGCCAGGTGGAGGTGGCCGGGGTCGCAGGCCAGGCCGACAGCAGCATCGTCCACCAGGACTGGCTGGCACTCAGAATCGCCTCCCAGCTGCGTGCCTGAAACGCGATGGCTTGTTCGGCACTCCAGGGCGATTGCCGCAGCAGCGGGTCATCGATGGCGGACGATTCTCCTGGTGCCGGGGCCCACAGCGTATTCCAGTGCCACATGACGATGCTCCTTGAAGGTGGTGCGCACTAGCTTACTGCCCTGGGCAGGGCGGCGCCACCATTTTGGCTCTCTGATGAGGGGGATTCGACCCTGGTGCAGTGCGAGCAAGTGCATGGCCTACAGCACGGCATCCAGCTGATGCGGGATTGCCACGGTGTGCGGAAAGTGCCTTGTTCGAGCCCAACGGTCTGGGCGAAAATTCAGCCATAACGAGATTTTTAACCGAGGGAGATCCCATGCGTTTCATCGCAAAAGCCGCAGCCGCGGCATTCGTCGTTGCATTGACCGGTTGTGTTGCACCACCGCAAACACCGATTCCACTTGCAACCACCACCCTGAACAGCAGCGCCCGTGTCGGTGTCGTGATGACAGCCTTGCCGGCGGTCGACATGAACCTGCCCGGTGCCGGTTGCCTGTTGTGCATGGCGGCCGCATCGGTTGCCAATTCGTCGCTGTCGACCCACACCAAGACGCTGCCTTACGAAGACCTGCCCAAGCTCAAGAACCAGGTGGCGCAGGCGCTTGGCAAGAAGACCAAGGACGTGATCGTGATCGAGGCCCCACTCGACCTCACCACATTGCCTGACGCGATGAGCAAGGGCCCGAACCTCGCGACCAAAGATTTCTCTTCGCTGCAAAAGAAGTACGGCGTGGACAAGCTGCTGGTGATTGAAATCAAGGCCGTGGGCATGGAGCGCACGTATTCGGGCTATATCCCCACGGGCGCACCGCTCAGCGTGCTGGATGGTTCCGGCTACCTCGTCAACCTCAGCAACAACACCTACGAGTGGTACAAGCCTGTGCGTGTGACGCGTGCGGCCGATGGCAAGTGGGACGAACCACCCAAGTTCCCGGGCCTGACGAACGCCTACTTCCAGGTGCTCGAAATGGGCAAGGACGAGTTCCTCAAACCGTTCACCGAGAAGTGACATGCTGACGCACTGGATGGTGCGCGCGCGCAGCCTAGCGTGCGTGGCGCTCAGCCTGGCCCTGCTGCCCTTGGCGCAGGGCGCTGAGGAAGGCCCTGCGTTCGGGGTGGTGTCGCGGCAGGTGCCCGACACAACCGAATGGCGTGTTCGCGCACCGGCCGACGACAAGGTGGTCTACCGTGGCATCGTCAGCTTCGACAAGGCCAGCATCGGCGGCATGGGCATTCTTTACCCTGCGCCCAATCTGATCGGCCTTTTCGCTGCGGTGCTCACGCACGGGCTGATCGCCGATTCGGCCCAGGAGAAGAAAAAGGCGCAGATTCGCGAAGAGGCCGACAAGGTTCTGTTGCCTTATCAACCCGTGCTGGAGAAGATCGCCCAGGGGCCTCTTGTTGAGCAGGCCTTGGCGAAGACCACTCGGGGAGGAGCCAAGAAACTCTTGGGTGCCGCCGAAACTGCCCAGGGTGCGTGGGTCATCGAAACCGCGCCGGTTTTTTCGTTGACGCAGGATGAACGCGCTCTGGTGCTCGACAACGCTGTGGTTGTGCGTTCACCCGAAACGCCATCCGTGGTGCTCTACCAGAACGT
>JACMKW010000496.1 GCA_014379885.1 Rhizobacter sp. | reverse complement strand
TCTGCGTGCTCGGCGCCTTTCAGGTGGCCGCCAACGGCGACCTCGCCAACTGGCACACCGGCGCGGCCGACGCCATCCCGGCGGTCGGCGGCGCGATGGACCTGGCGATCGGCGCCAGGAAGACCTACGTGATGATGGAACACACCACGAAGACCGGCGAGCAGAAGATCGTCGAGCGCTGCAGCTACCCGCTCACCGGCATCGGCTGCGTGGCGCGCATCTACACCGACCTCGCGGTCATCGACGTCACGCCCTCGGGCCTCGCGGTGCGCGAGATGGCCGAGGGCGTGTCGCTCGAGGCGTTGCAGGCATTGACCGGTGCGCCGCTGGCGCGCGCCTGAAGGAACCGCCCATGACCCCCTCCGAAGCCTTCATCTGCGACGCCATCCGCACGCCCATCGGCCGCTACGGCGGCGCCTTGTCGTCGATCCGCACCGACGATCTGGGTGCCTTGCCGATCGTCGCCTTGATGGCCCGCAACCCGAAGGTCGACTGGGCCCGGGTCGCCGACGTGATCTACGGCTGCGCCAACCAGGCCGGCGAGGACAACCGCAACGTCGCCCGCATGGCGGCGCTCCTCGCCGGCCTGCCGCTCGAGGTGCCCGGCGCCACGATCAACCGCCTCTGCGGCTCCGGCATGGACGCCGTCGGCATCGCCGCGCGCGCCATCAAGTGCGGCGAGGCGCAGCTGATGATCGCCGGCGGCGTCGAGAGCATGAGCCGGGCGCCCTTCGTGATGCCGAAGGCGGAGAGCGCGTTCTCGCGCACCAACACGGTCTACGACACGACCATCGGCTGGCGCTTCGTCAACAGGTTGATGAAGGAGAAGTACGGCGTCGACTCGATGCCGGAAACGGCCGAGAACGTCGCCACCGACCACGGCATCGAGCGCGAGGCCCAGGACCGGATGGCACTGGCTTCGCAGCAGAAGGCGGTCGCCGCGCAGCAGGCCGGCTTCTTCGACGCCGAGATCGTCGCCGTCACCCTTGCGCAGAAGAAGGGCGAGCCGGTCGTCGTCGCGAAGGACGAGCACCCGCGCGACACCAGCCTCGAGGCGCTGGCGAAGCTGAAGGCGATCGTCCGCGACGGCGGCACGGTGACGGCCGGCAACGCCTCGGGTTTGAACGATGGCGCGGCGGCGTTGGTGCTGATGGAGCGAGCCGAGGCCGAGCGCCGTGGCTTGAAGCCGTTGGCACGGCTGGTGTCATATGGACACGCCGGTGTCGACCCGCTGTACATGGGCATCGGCCCGGTGCCGGCCACGCGCAAGGCGCTGGAGAAGGCGGGGCTGAAGGTGTCAGATCTGGAGGTGATCGAAGCCAATGAAGCTTTTGCCGCTCAGGCGTGTGCCGTGAGCAAGGACTTGGGCTTCGACCCCGCCAAGGTCAACCCCAACGGCTCGGGCATCTCGCTCGGCCACCCGGTGGGCGCCACCGGCGCGTTGATCACCGTGAAGGCGCTGTATGAATTGCAGCGCATTCAGGGGCGTTATGCGCTGGTGACCATGTGCATCGGCGGTGGGCAAGGCATTGCCGCGGTGTTCGAGCGCATCTGAAAGGCATGTGAAAGAAGAGGCGACGAACCGGCGCCTCTCTTTTTGTTCGTTGCGTGTCAGAGCTTGGGTATGTGCAGCGTCTTGCTGATCATCAGCGTGCCCGACAGCGCGAAAAGCAGCGACAGCGGGTGGAACAACCACGGCCCCAGCTGAAACTCGCCGCCCCACAGGTCGATGCCCAGGGCGCCTTGCCACGCTGCAAGTGCCAGCAAGCCACTCAACAGCACGCTGGTCGGGATGGGCGTGCCCTCGAAATACGCCACCTTGCCTTCGTCACCCGACAGAGACTCGGCGGTGACGTTGTAGCGTGCCAGGCGCGATACACCGCAGCAGATGAAATACACCATCAGCAGCACATCCCACCCGCCGCTCAGCCCGGCCGCGAAACCGAGTGCGGCCGGGGCCACGCCAAACGACACAATGTCGGCCAGAGAGTCAAGCTCGCGCCCCATCGCCGAGTGCGTTCGGCGCCAGCGCGCGACACGGCCGTCGAGCACGTCGAACAACAGCGCAGCAGGCGCCATGGCGGCAGCCAGGTAGAACTGGGCGAGCGAGTGGCTGTTCATGTAAGCCATCGCAAGGAACACCGCCACCATGCCACAGGCAGCATTGGCGAGCGTGAAAAAATCTGCGAGGTGGAAGCCTCGGATCATGGAGAAGTGGCGCTGCGCACGCTCCGACAAGGTGTTGTTCATGGTGCAAGCCCCGCTGTGAAGTCACAAAGTGGCAGCGTAGGCCATGTGTAGAGCTTGTGCGTCGCCCAAGGTGCGCAAGCGCTTGTAGGACAAGGCCGCGCTGGCAGCGTCTCAGCGGTTGTTCAGTGGTTGCCCAGCGCCTCTTGAATGGCCGCCGTGGTGTTGATCGCGTGAGCGGCCACCTGCTCATGGTTCATCGCCACCATCTCCAGCGGATAGGTGCCTGACACATAGCCACCATAGGCCACCTCAACCGCCACCACCTCGGGAGACAAGCCTTCGACTGCTGCCACGAGACAGTGCAACACCGAACTGAAGCCACCATCGTCGAACAAAGGCTCGGATTCGTGGGAGACGCGGTATTCGAAGGTGTCGGGGGAGGACGGGTCGATGTCGATGCGGGGGATCATGGCGGGCTCCGGTGGCAAGCGCGGATTGTCCGTCGTCGCGCCCGTTGCCAGCGGCTCAACGCCAATTCGACCACGCCAACCAAGCGTAGACGACAAGCGCAAAACCGACCCACAGGAATGCCACGATCCTCTCGTGCGGGAGCATCGGCATGTCGTCGGCAACAGAGCCGCGCGGAACCAGCATGGGGCCACCGATGGCGGCCAGCTCTTCATGCCGCTGCGGCCAGCGTGGCAAGCGGGTTGTGCGTGTCGACAGCGCATGTGCCAACTGCAACGGCCAAAGAATCGGCGCCAGCAGCGTCATCAGCACGACAAAGAAAACAAGCCAGCCCGGCTTTCGCCGCTCGCTCGGCAAGCGCGGATAAGCATGCACAAAGCCCTGGAGCACACCAAAGATGTCAACCAGTTGCCGCGGCATGCGGGGCCGCCACACAAGGTGCGTCTCGACCGCCGGGAGTTCTTGCGGCCCACGTTCCATGAAGACCCTCACGTACTCGTAGGCCGCGAGGGTGTGCTCCCGGTTGAGCACTGCGGCGCCGATCTGGGCCACGCGCGGGTACTTGCCTTCAAAGCGAACGTTGCCGTATTCGTCTTCATCCACCAGAAGCACTGATCGGAAAGAGTTCAGTTGATAGGGCGGAGCCGTCTGGCTTTGCGCCACGGGCTTGATCGAGTTCCAATCCAGCTCGATCGGCCCTTCCTTCCGGCTGGCCCACACATAGACCTTGCGCCGGACCCTGTCGAAACGCACCGACGCGTCGACATAACCAAACACGTCGTTGATCGCCATGGCGGCAACCAACCCGACCATCGGCAGCCCCACGAGCACCACCATCGCCACGGCAAACCAATCGAACAGCAGCCAGCCGCCGCCTTCATCGGGCGAATACAGGCTGGCAAGCAAACGTCCTCCCGTCAGCGCGCCCCAATGGGTGGCCACCAGGCTGGCGAGCGTGATCAAAAAGAAGGCAATGAGCGCGAGCGTGGGCACGCCGACGTAGCCACGAACGGTGCCAAGGCCCTGCCCCACCTCGAGTGTGGTGTCGTTCATGCGGTAGACCAGCTCCTCACCGCGAGGCGCCTGCCCCGCGCTCTGGTGCGGCGCAGGCAAGTATTGCCAGTTGCGCAATCCTTTGTCGAGGCTGCCGAAGGCGCGAGATCTTCTCTTGGAGGGCGGAGTCGAGTTATTGGGCATCCGCAGTTGCGGCCATTGCCCGAGCTAGCGCCCGACAAGGCCGAGTTGAACCAACTCTGAACGCCTCTTGCTGGCATTGCTCCAGAATTTGGCCGGATTGTTCTTCGAATCAATCGCGTACGGGTCGCCGGCTTCCAAAGCGCACTCCGCGTCTACGCATGCCGGCCAAGTCGGAGTTCTGCTGGTCTGTATGGCGATGTAGCGCCCGATCGAACTGAGCAGCTCCAGTGGCAGCGACAGCGTCATCATGAGCGAGTGCCCCGTTGCATTCATGATCAAAAACTGAAGCCCGAAAACGTAGGTTTCCTTATGCTCAGCAATCGGTAGGCACACAGGGGTGTGATCGAAAACAGCTTCAGGCCCCACTTCCATGTAGCGTCGCATGTACTCCCAATGCCGCATCAGATGCTCCTTGACGTCCCAGACCATGGAAAAAGGCACCGTCTTGAGCACCGTCGAACCATCGTCTGCCATCACGTGGCCAAGGATTTCATGTTGCTTGAGCCAATGAAGCCGCAAGCAAGGCTGCAGCGTGAAGACCATCTTGTCCCAATCGGCCTCGATCACTTCCAGCGTTTTGGGGTCAATCGCATAGAGCTTGCGTGTTTTGCGATTCAAGCGAATGGGGTAGTGGGTGAGGCGAAACACCTCTCGCGTGAGCCCCCATACAGCAAACGCCACGATCGGCGCAGCCAGGACACCCATCCCAACGATCAGACACATATCGCCTGCTCTGTCGGCATAGCCTTCCGGGCGTGTCGACACCACCCAAACCAGCCCTGAGAGAAACCAGAGAATTCCTCCCGCTGCGATCGACAGCACCAGCGTTGCCCAGCCCTTCCAGTCGTAGAACTTGCCGACCATCTCCAGGTAAGTGCTGTTCAGCCGAATAGTCCAAAGATGCGCAAGCGGCACCAGCTCCAGTTGCTCGGTCTGCTTCAACTGGCCTCGCCACTCACCCTCGGTCAATCGTCGGTTGACTGGATATTTGAAAACAAGGCCTGTGTAGTCCACAACCATGGGTCAGCCTGCCAGCGCTTTCTTGAACTCAGTTTCCTCAGTCGCCAAATTTCCGTACCGCTGCCGGGGCAGGGAGCCCCACACCGAACGCTCCAACCAGTCTTCTACCTTGTTGTCTACCAGTTGTGTCATGACGAACGACCAGCCGATCAGCGCAATGACCACGATAAGGCCCCAACCAGTACTCCCCAAAGCCAGCAGCACTGTGGCGGCAATACCTAAGAGGCCAGAAACGCCATAGGCCCACGCTCCCGCTGCACTCCCCTCTTTTGCCTCTCGGTATGC
>JACMKW010000495.1 GCA_014379885.1 Rhizobacter sp. | reverse complement strand
CATGGAGGCGCTGGCCGGAGTGAGCGACCCGGAAGTCAAGCGCAAGATCATCGGCCGCGAATTTGTCGAAGTGTTCCAGGCCGAGGCCAAGAAGCTGAAGTCGGCCAAGTGGCTGGCCCAGGGCACCATCTACCCTGACGTCGTCGAAAGCGGCGGTACCAAGGGCAAGAAGGCCACCATCAAGAGCCACCACAACGTCGGCGGCCTGCCGGCCACGCTCGGGCTCAAGCTGCTGGAGCCGCTGCGCGAACTCTTCAAGGACGAGGTGCGCGAGCTCGGCGTGGCCCTGGGCCTGCCGCACGAGATGGTCTATCGCCACCCTTTCCCGGGCCCGGGTCTGGGTGTCCGCATCCTGGGCGAAGTGAAGGCCGAATACGCCGACCTGCTGCGCCGCGCCGACGCCATCTTCATCGAGGAACTGCGGGCCGCCGGCTGGTACGACAAGGTCAGTCAGGCCTTTGCCGTCTTCCTGCCCGTGAAGAGCGTGGGCGTGATGGGCGACGGCCGCACCTACGACTACGTGGTGGCCCTGCGCGCCGTCGAGACCAGCGACTTCATGACCGCCGACTGGGCCGAGCTGCCGTATTCGCTGCTGAAGAAGGTGTCCAGCCGCATCATCAACGAAGTGCGCGGCATCAACCGCGTGGCGTATGACGTGAGCAGCAAGCCGCCGGCGACGATCGAGTGGGAATGAGTCACCGTCGTCCCCCGGTGTTTGCGGGCGTCCAACAACCACCTGATTTCTCTGTAGGGAAATGGACTTGGCGTCCAACGGCGCCCTACTGTGACTCAGCCCGCGCGCTGGGCTGCACGCCCACGCCGAGGTCTTTCCGGGACTGGCCTCGAAGGTCCATCTGACACGCCGTCACCTGCAGGCCAGCACTGCACGGCCGTGTGCACCACCCGCAGCAAGGTCGCCCGCGAAGCCCCGTCACGAGCCAGAGTGGACATGCCCTGGATCACCGCCATCGTGTGCGCAGCCAGCGCCATGGCGTCGGTATTCGGGGGTAGCTGGCCGATCTTGACGTCGTGTTTGATCTTCTCGCGCAAACGGCCCTCGATGCCCTTGCGCAGGTCCGCCAAGGTTTCCCTCACGTCTTGAGCCATGGCGGAGCAACTGATGGCCGAGCTGGCCAGCAGGCACCCGCGTGGCGTCGAGTGCCCCGTGAATCCAATCGCGGCCGCGTGCAGCAGACCGTGCGCCGCGGCTTGCGCTGTCGCGGCTTCCTCGACGATGGATCGAGCAGTGATCGGCCCTGACATGTAGTGGCCCACCGCGGCAAGGAACAGGCCCTTCTTGTCTCCGAATGCGGTGTAAATGCTGGACGGCGTCACGCCCAGTGCAGCGGTGAGGTCATTCAGCGAAGTCGCTTCATAACCGTGCTCCCAGAACAGGACCATGGCCCGTTGCACTGCCTGCTGGCGATCGAAGGACAGAGGACGCCCGCGCTTCTTCTGTACGCCTTCGCCCGGGTGCTCGATAGTTTTCATAGCGTCCACTATGAAACAGCTTGCACGGCTTGGCAAGCACACCTATGATTTGACTATCGACCACTAGGAAATAGCATGTCACTGCACCACTACCGCACGCTCGGCCGCTCGGGTCTTGCCGTCAGCCCCCTGGCGCTCGGAACAATGACCTTCGGT
>JACMKW010000494.1 GCA_014379885.1 Rhizobacter sp. | reverse complement strand
GACCGCGCCCGCCGCCGGGTCGATGCCGAGGCCCGCGTGCGCTGGTATGGCCGTGCGTTTGGTGCGTGCGTGAGCGTGCTGCGCATACCCGGCATCTACGCCAGCAACCGACCCGGTGGCCACCCGCGCGAGCGCCTGGCGCGTGGCACACCGGTGCTCGCAGCCGATGACGACGTCTACACCAATCACATCCACGCTGACGATCTGGCGCGCGCCTGCGTGGCCGCGCTGTTTCGTGGCCTGCCGCAGCGTGTGATGCACGCGAGCGACGACACCGAGCTCAAGATGGGTGACTACTTCGATCTTGCCGCTGAGCTGTGCAAGCTGCCGCGGCCGGCGCGCATCAGCCGGCAGCAGGCGGGCGAACAAATGTCGGCGGTGCAGTTGTCGTTCATGAGCGAGTCGCGCCGGCTCGACAACCGGCGGCTCAAGAACGAACTGCGCCTGAAGCTGCGCTACCCCACCGTGCGCGAAGGCCTCAGCGGCGACGGCTGAAAGGCGCCTGGCCGCGCCAGTAGCGGATGGTGATCCAGCCGCCCAGCATGCCACCCAGGTGGGCCAGCGCGCCGTAGTCGTAACCGTTGAAGCCCAGCACCACAGCGATGGCGCCGAACACGATGACGAAGGTGCGCATCTTCATCGGGATGGGCGGGAACAGCGGCATGATGATTCGCGTCGGGAAGAGCATGGCCGAGGCCAGCAGCAACGCATAGATCGCACCCGAGAAGCCCACGAGTGCCGAGGGCACGCCCAGCAGCGTGGTCACCAGGGCAAAGGTAATCGCCCCAAAGAGGGCGCCCATCGCAAGAAATGCTCCGTAGCGCTTGCGGCCCCACAGCACCTCAAGTTCGGCGCCAAACATCCACAGGCCCAGCATGTTGAAGAAGAGGTGAAAGACGTCGGCGTGCAAGAAGGCGTAGGTCAGCGGTTGCCAGGGCATGAACATGCCGCTGCCCACCGGGAACAGCGCGAGCCAGCGTGCGATGGGCGAGATTTGCTGCAGGCAAAAGATCGCCGTGCAAGCCAACATCAGGAACTGAGTGATCGGTGGAATCGGTGGCATGCGCGGTGGGCGAGATGAATAAAGCCGCAAGCGTACCCGCTTTGCCCGGCGCGCCTCGCAGGCTGTGGCAAAATCGCGCCCTCTGCTGCACCGGCCTCGGTGGCGAAATCGGTAGACGCGCGGGACTCAAAATCCCGTTCCGCAAGGAGTGTCGGTTCGATTCCGACCCGAGGCACCACGTAACCTGCGTGGTTTCAGATGTGCACCTGCTGCGCGGCATGCCAGCGAAACTTTGCCAAGGCCAACAACGCGTTCTGTCACGGGGTTCAGTGCCTCCGGGATTTCACCCGCTTGCTTGCTGGTCAACAAGTAATAAGGTGCTGAAGGTTTTGAAGAAGAGGATGCGCGCCTGACGCCGCCAGGCGCTGCCGCTTGCGCTTGCGAAAGGCTTTGGAATGAAGCGATGTTTCCCGGTGCGTGGCGGCTGTGTCGCAGCAGTGCTGTGCCTCGTGACCTGCACGGCGTGGGCGCAGGCCATCGACAAACCGCCCCGCGGGCCAGGTGGCCGCCCTGACCTGAGCGGCGTGTGGCAAGTGCTCAACACCGCGAACCACGACATCGAGCCTCACGCCGCCCGCGCCGCCATGGCCTTGCGGCCCGGCCCGCACGGGCCCGTACCGGCCAAGGAGGTGCTGGCTCTTGGCGCCGTGGGTGCTGTGCCAGCTGGGTTGGGTGTTGTCGAAGGCGGGGCCATTCCCTACAAGCCTGAGGCGCTGGCCCGCAAGCGCGAGAACCAGGCCAAGTGGCTGGACCGCGACCCCGAGATTCGCTGCTACCTGCCGGGTGTGCCACGCGCCAACTACATGGCGTTCCCGTTCCAGATCTTTCACAGCGATGCGGCCCTGCTGTTCGTCTACGAATACGCGGGCGCCACACGCAACATTCTTTTCAAGGACCCCGGCCCCGCGCCGGTGGACTCGTGGATGGGCCAGTCGGTGGGCCGCTGGGAAGGACAGACGCTGGTGGTGGAGGTGAGCGGGCAGAACGACAGCAGCTGGTTTGACCGCGCCGGCAATCACCACTCCGACCAGATGCGTGTCACCGAGCGCTACACGCTCACCAGCGCCCACACCCTGCGCTATGAAGCGAGCATCGACGACCCCCAGACCTTCACCCGCCCCTGGAAGATGAGCATGACGCTGTACCGCCGTGTGGGCGCTGACGCCCAACTTCAGCAGTTCAAATGTGTCGACTTCGTCGAGGAACTGATGTACGGGCCGCTGCGCAAGGAGCCGCTGAAATGAAGCCACGCCGCATCACATGGCTCGGCGCGCTGGCCACCGCCGTGCTGGCCTTGCACACCCTCCATGCAGCAGCACAACAAACTGCCGCGCCTGCGTACAAGGCACCCCGCACGGCGTTTGGTGAGCCCGACCTGCAAGGCCTGTGGACCAATGCCTCGCTCACTGTGCTCGAACGCCCGCGCGCCATCAGCAAGCTCGTGGTCACCGCTGATGAAGCGAGTCGCATTGAAAAGGGTTGGCTCGCGCGCCTGTCGGCCGACAACCAGCGCACCGACCCCAACGCCGGTGCGCCCCAGGTGGGCTCCGATGTGCGCGGCTACAACCTGGCCTGGCTGGAGCAGGGCTCGCACCTCGCCGTCATCAACGGCGAGATTCGCAGCTCCTGGATCGTCGACCCACCGAACGGCCGCGTGCCGTATTCGGCGGCCGGTTGGGACGGGGTTCGCAGCTGGGCACGGCGCGGCTTCGACGATCCCGAACAACGCCCGCTCGGCGAACGCTGCATCGTGGGCTTCGGCTCGACCAGCGGGCCGCCGATGCTCAACGTGCTCTACAACAACCACTACCAGATCGTGCAGTCACCGGGGCAGGTGGCCATCGTGGTCGAGATGAACCACGACGCCCGCATCATCCGCATCGGCGGCAAGCACCCACCCGAGCATGTGCGGCTGTGGCTGGGCGATTCGATCGGCCATTGGGAAGGCGACACCTTGGTGGTGGAGACGACCAACCTGCATCCCGGCCAGGCCTTCAATGCCGACGTGCGGCACTACCTGTACCTGCCACCCACGGGCAAGGTCACCGAACGCTTCACGCGTGTGGCGGCCGACCAGATCCTGTACCAGTTCACAGTGGAAGACAGCACCGCTTACACCCAGGCCTGGCGCGGCGAGATGCCGCTGCGCGCTGCACCCGGGCCGATGTACGAGTACGCGTGCCACGAAGGCAACCATTCCTTGTCGGGCATTTTGCGCGGTGCGCGCTATGAAGAGAAACAACGCAACCCCGCTGGAAGTGCTAAATGAAAACCCGTGAGCTTCTCAAGCGCTGCGCTGCCATCGTGTGTGCAGCAGCACTCGCACTGAGCGTACCGATCGCGCATGCACACCATGCCTTCGCCGCCGAGTTCGACGCCAATACGCCGCTGCTGCTGCGCGGCAAGATCAGCCGCATCGAATGGATCAACCCGCATGCCTGGGTGCACATCGTGGTTGAAGAGCCGGGCAAGCCGCCCAAGACCTGGGCGGTGGAAGGCGGCACGCCGAACACCTTGCTGCGGGCGGGCTTGTCGAAAGACACGCTGAAGATCGGCACCGAAATCGTGGTGCGCGGCTTTCAAAGCAAGGATCACCACTGCGAGCCGACCTGCAAGGCCAATGGGCGCGACGTGACTTTCCCCGATGGCCGCAAGGTGTTTATGGGGTCGAGCGGCACCGGGGCGCCACGCGACGGCTCCGACCCGAACGAGCCCCCAAAATGAGGCCGCTTGGTCTGATGTGTCTTGCCGCCGCGCTCGCCGGATGTGCACCCGCCCCGACTCCCCCTGCGCCTGCACCCGCGCTGCCGCCGGTGTTCAGCTTGAAAGACTTGATGGCCCATGTGGTGGACCCGGCGGCTGACACCTACTGGGAGTCGTCGGGCAGCATCGTCACGGCGGCCGGCGAAAAGAGCCGTGCCCCGACCACCCAAGAGGGCTGGGACGCCGCCGTGCACGCCG
>JACMKW010000493.1 GCA_014379885.1 Rhizobacter sp. | reverse complement strand
GTGGGCGAAGTCCCATGCGACGGCGCCTGAGCTGCCGAGCTGGCCCTTGCGGAACAGCACGCGCATGTCGGAGGCGGCGCGGTTCACGTTGTCGGTCAGGCACTCCACCATCACCGGCACGTGGTGCGGGGCGAAGCCTTCGTACATGGGGTTTTCAAAGTGCACTGCTTCACCGGTGAGGCCGGCGCCTTTCTTGATGGCGCGTTCCAGCGTTTCCTTGGGCATGGACACCTTGCGGGCCTGTTCCACGACCAGGCGCAAGCGTGAGTTCGCCGCCGGGTCGGCCCCGTGGCGCGCCGCGACCATGATGTCCTTGGCCAATTTGCCGAACAGCCGGCCGCGGGCACTGGCGGCCAGGTCCTTGTGCTTTGCTTTCCACTGTGCGCCCATCTCTGAGACCCCCGGGGAGTTGAGCCGGGCATCTTAAGTGAGGCTCACCCCCCAGCCTTCCCCGCCACGTTCACCAAGCAAAGCAACGCGTCGGATCAGAGCCTGTGGAATGATCGCCTCCCACACAACTCGCGCAGGGAACCTTCCATGCTGGTCAGCAACCTTGAAACCGCCCCCGGCCACCGCATCGTCGCCCATCTGGGCATCGCACAAGGCAGCACCGTGCGCGCCAAGCACGTGGGCCGCGACTTCATGTCAGGCTTGAAGAACATCGTTGGCGGTGAACTCAAGGCCTACACCGAGCTGATGCAGGAGGCCCGCAACGAGGCTGTGAAACGCATGACCGACGAAGCGCGCAGCATGGGCGCCAATGCGGTGCTCAACCTGCGCTTCGTCACCACCTCAATCACCATGGGTGCAGCCGAGATACTTGCCTATGGCTCGGCCGTGACTGTCGAGAAGCTCTGACACCATGCAGTACCTGTCATTGATCATCAACTTCGGCCTGCCGCTGCTCCTGCTGACGGTGGGCTACTTCGTGGGGCGCGCGCTGGAAGCGCGGCACTACGCGTCGATCCGCCAACGCGAGCGCGAGCTGCAGCCGGTGCTCGCGCTCAACACCCGTTACGTGCCCGAAGGCGTGAACGCTCACGGCTCGCTGGTGGTGAGTGGCAGCGTGGTGGTGTCGTCCGACTACTTCAAGACCTTTGTCGCCGGCTTTCGCACCCTCTTTGGCGGGCGCTTTCGCGGCTACGAAACACTACTTGAACGTGCACGCCGTGAAGCTCTGCTGCGCATGAAGCTGCAAGCGCAGCAGGCCGGTAGCTCGCTGGTGATCGGCGTGCGCTTTCACACCACCAAGGTGGCCGGCTCGCAGACCCCATCGGTCGAAGTGCTGGCCTTTGGCACGGCGCTGCGCACGACCCACCCATGAGCGAAGAGTCGCCCGAGCGCCGCGGGCCGGTGCTCGAAAACCGGCTGCCCGCCGAAGGCATCAACAGCAGCCGCGAACACCCGCTGAAAGAGTTTGCCTGGTTGATGGTGGCCAGCGGGGTCACGCTGCTGGTGCTGATGGCGCTGGCCAGCTGGGGCGCGCGCTGGTTGGCGCCGAAACTGCCTTTTTCGGTTGAGGTCGCGCTGGCCCAACGCCTGTTCGATCAACGCGTGCAGCCCCAGCATGCAGCGCGCACTGCCGCACTGCAGCGTGTGGCCGACCAGGTGGTCGCCCGCATGAGCCTGCCCGAGGGCATGGCCGTGGTGCTTACCTACAGCGACTCACCCCTGGTCAACGCCTACGCCACCGTGGGTGGCCGCATCCAGGTGTTCAACGGGCTGCTGCAGGAGCTGCACAGCGAAGAAGCACTCGCGGCCCTGCTGGCGCACGAAATCGCCCATGTGAAACACCGCCACGTCGCCTCCAGCCTGGGGCGCGGCTTGGCGATAGCGCTGCTGTTGAGTGCGGTGTCGACCGACGCCGGTGCCGCGGCTGCCGAATCCGCCCTTGGCAACGCCGCCGGCTTCACGATGCTCGGCTACTCACGTGAACAGGAAGCGCAGGCCGACGACGAGGCCCTGCAAGCCGTTGTGGCGCTGCATGGACATGCAGGCGGTCTGATCGAGCTTTTCACGCGGCTCGGGCAGGCGGAAAAGAGCGTGGGGCCAAAGCTGGAAGCGCTGAACACTCACCCGCTCACTGAGGCGCGGTTGGCGGCGGTGCAGGCGCACGCGCGCGAGCGGGGTTGGGCCATTTCAGGGGGGTCGACGCCTTTGCCCGATGCTTTCAAGAAAGTGGGCAAGTAGGCCTTGTCTCCGGTCGGCCAGTCGAAGGCCAGGCGTTTCGACGAACTCACCGCCAACGGTTTACGCCGGGTGATCGACCTCATCATCGTCAGGGCGAACGGAGGTTGACTGAGGCATGTCACGAATCAGGTCGTTTGATGAGGCGTCGTCCTACAGACACGGCATGACGCCTCGTTAAGCTGCTTCGCAGGTGACCACTACGCGCTGCGACCCCTAGAACGCTGGCACCCAAGTTCTTGACGTGGCGTCCGAAGGCCGGCTGCTCAAGCGCTTGAGGGAATCTCAAGGCCCTCCTGATCCACCGCGCTGACAACCTGGAACCATCATGAAACAGTCTAAAAGCTCTACCAAGCCGCAGTCGCCTCCCACGCCTCTGAACCCGCAGCAGTTCCCGTTGCACGCGCAGACGGATGCGACCGCAGGTCGTGACAAAGTCCGCGAGGTCGTACCTGTGCATGCACCTCGTGAATCAAAGCGCCCCGTGGAAAGAACAAGCAAGGGCCGCTCTGGCACCTGATTTCTTTGACCGCTCTCAGCTGTCAGGCAGGGACGGCCCGCACCACGTATTGCAGCGGCAGCGCGTCTTGCACGGCCTGCTCGGGCGACTGGCCCATGGCTTCGGCCATGGCGCGGATGATGGGCAACACGCGGTCGCGGCCCGGCTCGTTGAAGATGCGCGGCTTGCCGGCATCGATGCGGAAACCGGCGTTCTGGAACATCTCCAGCATGGTCACACGCGTGAACCAGCGCAAGTGCGTGCGGTCGAGCAAGCCCCCATCGGTGTAGCGGAAGTCGCCCACGCTCAGCCGGGCCTGTAGGCTCCAGTGTTGTGCGTTCGGAATGCTGGCCACCACGCAGCCATCGGCCGGCATCACCTTGCGGATACGCGCCAGCAGGCGCCACGGGTCGCGCAGGTGTTCAAGCACATCGCCGAACACCCAGCAGTTGCGGCTTGCCAGCTCGGCCAGCTCGTGGTCGGCCATGCCCTCGACATCGAGTGCCATCACCTGGTTGCAGTGGCGCTTGGCGATCTCGGCGGCCGTGGCGTCGAACTCGATGCCCCAGTAGTCGCAGTCGCCGTGAGCGGCCTTGAAGGCCTGAGCGAGCGCACCGGTGCTGCAGCCGACTTCGAGCACCTTGTTGGCGCCGGGCGGCATCAACGCCAGCAGGTCGTGGTTGTAGGACTGGGCAGCGGCTGCGAGCGTTTGTTCGCGCTTGCGCTTTTCTTGAGCCTCGGCCATCCACT
>JACMKW010000010.1 GCA_014379885.1 Rhizobacter sp. | reverse complement strand
TGGTGGCGCCAATGCAGTGCAGCTCGCCGCGCGCCAAGGCAGGCTTGAGCATGTTGCCGGCGTCGATGGCGCCTTCGGCCTTGCCCGCACCCACCATGGTGTGAATCTCGTCGATGAAGACGATGGTCTGGCCTTCGTCTTGCGCCAATACCTTGAGCACGCTCTTCAAGCGCTCTTCGAATTCACCACGGAACTTGGCGCCCGCCAGCAGCAAGGCCATGTCGAGCACCAGCACGCGTTTGCTCTTCAGCGAATCGGGCACCTCGCCTGCCACGATGCGTTGGGCCAGGCCTTCGACGATGGCGGTCTTGCCCACGCCGGGTTCACCGATCAGCACCGGGTTGTTCTTGGTGCGACGCTGCAGCACCTGGATGGCGCGGCGGATCTCGTCGTCGCGGCCAATCACCGGGTCGAGCTTGCCTTTGCGGGCGCGGTCGGTGAGGTCGATGGTGTATTTCTTCAGCGCCTCGCGCTGGCCTTCGGCCTCGGGGCTGTCGACCTTCTGGCCGCCACGCACGGCATCAATGGCCACGTCGAGCGCCTTGCGCGTGAGGCCATGCTCTTTGACGATTGGGCCGATGCTGGTTTTGCTGTCAGCCACGGCCAACAAGAACATCTCGCTCGAGATGAACTGGTCACCCCGTTTGGTGGCTTCTTTCTCGGAGGACTGCAGCAGCGCCGCCACGTCACGGCTCGCCTGCACCTGCTCGCCCCCTTGCACCTGAGGCAGCTTCTTGATTTCGGCGTCGAGTGCAGATTGCAGCTTGGCGGTGTTGACGCCGGCACGTTCGAGCAAGGCCTTGGGGCCATCGGTCTGCGCCAGCATGGCGGCCAGCAGGTGCACGGGCTCGATGTAGGGGTTGTCGCGGTTCAGGGCCAGGCTCTGGGCTTCACCCAGCGCTTCCTGGAACTTGGTGGTGAGTTTGTCGAGACGCATGAATCAATCCTCCGGTTGGTGGGGATTTGAGGCGCGTGGCTCGAAATTCAAGCCAGCAGGTTGCGCATGAGGCGAAAGCCGATGGCCGCGAAGACCAGCGATCCGATCACATGCGCGAAGGTGTGGGCCAGGGCCCAGGCGTACTCGCCACGCTGCATCAGCGAGAGCGATTCGCCCGAGAAGGCCGAGAAGGTGGTGAGGCCTCCCAGGAAACCGGTGACCACCAGCAAGCGCAGCACTTCGTTGGGCGCACGATCGAACCACACCAGCGCAGCGCCGATCATCAGGCCACCCACGCAGTTGACGAGCAAGGTGCCGAGCGGAAAGCCGTTCCATTGCTGGTTGAGCCACAAGCCGGCAACCCATCGCAGCAGCGCACCGACGGCCGCACCCGCCGCCACCGCCAGCACTTGAGCCCAAGGCAAGGCTGTGTTCATGTGCCTGCGTTCTCGCTTTGTATGCCCCAGCGGGCCAAGGCCTTGTCGTCGTGCACGCGGGCGTCGACCCAGTGCGCGCCTTCGGGCGTGGTTTCTTTTTTCCAGAATGGGGCCTGGGTCTTCAGGTAGTCCATCAGGAATTCGCAGGCTTGAAATGCCTGCCCTCGGTGGGCCGAGGTGACGACCACCAGCACGATCTGGTCTTGCGGTTGCAAGGGCCCCACACGGTGGATCACCCGCGCGCCGCGGATGTCGAAGCGCGCCTGTGCGGCATCGATCATGGCCTCGATGGCGCGCTCGGTCATGCCAGGGTAGTGCTCCAGCGCCATGCAACTCACGCCTTGCCCCTCGCTGTGGTCGCGCACGGTGCCGACGAAGCTGACCACGGCGCCCACGCCCGCATCGCCAGCACGCAGGGCCGCCACTTCGGCGCCGAGATCGAAGTCGTTTGTCTGAATGCTCACGCGCGCTGCAGCCATGGGGCGAATTGTGGCACCCGCCTGCGGCGTCTCGGGCAGAATGCGGCCATGCCTTTGCGCCACGTCAACACCCCTGCCCCCGCGGGCACGAGTGCGCCTGCGCTCAAAAGCAAAAAGCAAACGCTCATCTGACCGGAGCGTTGCGGTTCCGTCCTCAGATGAGCGACGGAACCGGCAGCAGGGACTCACACGCTCCTCACCTCCTGATCCATCGCTCTCCTGAACGGGCCTCTTCATCGGTCTCGTCATCAAGGAGTTGTTTCGTGGATCAGTTCGACTTTTCAGGTTTGTGGGTTCCGCTCGTCACGCCGTTTCGGGGCAACCGCATCGACGAGATGGCGTTGCGGCTGCTGGTGCGTCATTTGCAGGAGGCCGGCGTCACCGGCTTCGTGGTGTGTGGCAGCACGGGTGAGGCCGCATCACTGAGTCACGCCGAGCAACTGTCGGTGCTCGACACCGTGTTGGCCGCCTGTGGCGACAAGCCGGTGATGATGGGCCTGGCCGGCACGCAAAGCGGCGAGATGGTGGAGCGCTTGCGCGAGATCGCCAAGCGCCGCGTGGCTGGCGTGTTGATCTCGGCGCCCCACTACCTGCGCCCCTCACAGGCCGGCATCGTGGCGCATTTCCAGGCCCTGGCCGATGCGTCACCCGTTCCCGTGGTGCTCTACGACGTGCCCACACGCACCGGCGTGGCCATGCACACCACCACCCTCCTCACGCTGGCAGCACACCCCAACATTCGGGCCATCAAGGATGCAGGCGGCGACGCCGAAAAGACCCGCACGCTGATCGCCGACGGCCGCCTGGCCGTGCTGGCCGGCAACGACGACTGCATTTTCACCACGCTGTGCATGGGCGGTGCAGGTGCAATCGCTGCTTCGGCCCACCTGCTGCCCGAACGCTTTGTGGCCATGGTGGCGGCACTGCGGGCTGGCCGGTTGGCCGAGGCGCGAAGCCTGTACCACGCACTCACACCGCTGACGCTGGCCTTGTTCGCGGAACCCAACCCCAGCGTGTTCAAGGCCTTGCTGGCACGGCAAGGCGCGTTGTTGAACGAACTGCGCGCTCCGCACAGCCCGGCAACCAACGAAGCCGTGCAGCGCGCCATGATGGCGCTGCAGGCTTTGAAGGATTAGCCGCCGGTCACAGGCGGAAAGAACGCCAGCTCGGCGCCTTCGCGCAGGGGCGTGGCCTCGCTGCACAGCACTTGGTCAAGCGCGGTGCGCACGGCGCGACCGCGCGCCAGCGCATCCGCATGCGGCGCGCCGCGTGCGATCAAGGCATCACGCAGCTGGCCCACGGTGCTGCCATCGGCCGCATCCACCGTTTCGGCGGATCCCAAAGCTTCGCGCAGCGAAGCGAAATAACGCACCTGGATCTTCATGCCACCCACTCCGCCAAGGCAATGAAGCGCACGCTGTCGCCCGCGCGTATCGGGTTGTCTGGCGGGTTGTCGACCACCCCATCTGCCCACACGGTCGAGGTGAGCACGCCCGAGCCCTGGTTGGTGAACAGATCCAGCCCACCCTTGGCATTGCGCCGAACGCGCAGGAACTCGCGGCGTTTGTCGGCACGCAGCCAGTCGAAATCGGCACGCAGGGGCATGCCTTGCGGAGGCAACGGCGACGCGCCTTGCAGGTGCAGCAGCAAGGGTCGAACCGCCAGCAAAAAGGTGATGAAGCTCGACACCGGGTTGCCCGGCAAGCCGACGAACCATGCGTTGCCACCCTCGCTCTCGGGCCGGCGCACGCTGCCGAAGGCGAGTGGCTTTCCGGGCTTGATGGCGATTTGCCACAGGTTGAGCTCGCCCTCGCCCTGCACGGCGGGCTTGAGGTGGTCTTCTTCACCCACCGACACGCCGCCACTGGTGACGATCACGTCATGGCCCTGCGCGGCCTTGCGAAGAACCTCCCGCGTGGCGGTCAACTGGTCGGGCACGATGCCGAAGTCGGTGCATTCGCAGCCCAGCGACTGGATCAACGCACGCAAGGTGAAGCGGTTGGAGTTGTAGATGGCGCCGGGCTTCAGCGGCTCGCCTGGCATGGCCAATTCATCACCCGTGGAGAACAGGGCCACACGGGGGCGACGAGCCACCGTGAGTGTGGCGGCGCCCGCGGTGGCAGCCAGACCCAAGGCCTGGGGCGTGAGGCGGGTGCCGCGCTTTAGCGCAATGGCATCTCGTGACAGGTCTTCGCCACGACGGCGAATCGACTGACCCACCACCGGCACGACATTCACACGCACTGCACCCTCCAACGCCTCGCACTGCTCTTGCATGACGACCGCGTCAGCCCCTTCGGGCACGAGCGCGCCGGTGAAAATGCGTGCAGCCGTGCCAGGCGTCAACGCCGTGCCCACCACGCCGGCCGGGATTCGTTGGCTGACCGGCAGCACACAGCCCGCGGTCGGCACATCGGCGCTGCGCATCGCGTAACCGTCCATCGCGCTGTTGTCGGCCGAAGGCACGTCGACCAGCGAACGCAGGTCGGCGGCCATCACACGGCCCAGCGCATCGAAGGTTGAAACGGTTTCGCTGCCAGCCAGCGGCACCACCGCCCCCAGCACGCGGGCCAGGGCCTCGTCAAGCGTCAGCAGTGTCGAAGGGCGAGGTGTACTCATAGCGGCTCGGGTTGCCCATCAGGAATTCGGCCAGGCCCTGGGCATTAGAAAGACTGAGCACCGGCAGCGCGGTGGGTGTTGGAAGATTCTGCGGCTGATCAGTGGCCACCGCGACGATGAACGGGTCGTTGGGGTAACGGGCAGGCTCGCCGGTCTCAGCGCGCCACACCTCGATCTTCAGCAGATCAGCGTGCTTGAAACCTTCGACCAGCGCCCAATCGCACTCGGACAGCTCGGCCAGCATCTGGTGCACGGTGGGGTCGGCCTCAACTTCGTATTCACGGATCTTGGCCAGGCGCCGGTTCGAGGCCACCACCACTTCAATCGCGCCAGCCTTGCGATGGCGCCACGAGTCCTTGCCTTCCTGATCGATGTCGAAGCTGTGGTGGGCATGCTTGACCACCGACACGCGCTGGCCCGCGGCCTTGAGGCAACCAATGACCTGCTCGATCAGCGTCGTCTTGCCCGAGCCAGAGAAGCCGCTGAAGCCGACGACTTTCATACCGTCATGTGTTGGCAGCAAGGTAGGCCTTCACCGCAGCAGCGTCAGCCTCCATCACCTTGAAACGCTTGGGCAGGGCTTCGATGCCTTGCAACGCGGCCGGGCGGTCGGGTTCGCGGCCAAGTGCTTCGACGATGGTCTCTGCAAACTTGGCCGGCAACGCGGTTTCGAGCACGATCATCGGCACGCTGGGCTCGAAGTACTCGCGCGCCACCTTCAGGCCGTCGGCCGTGTGGGTGTCGATCATCAAGCCAGTTTTTTCATAGGTCTGGCGGATGGTGCTCAATCGATCGGCATGGGTGCTGTGGCCCGAGAGGAAGCCGTAGACCGAGATGCGCTCAAATTCGGCGGGGCTCAGCTGGAAAAAGCCTTGTTTTTCCAGTTGCGTCTTGAACATCTCGCGCGTGCGCTCGCCATCGCGCCCCAGCAGGTCGAACACAAAGCGCTCGAAGTTGCTCGCCTTGGAGATGTCCATCGACGGGCTGGAGGTTTCGAAAGTCTCGGCACTCGCCCGGGGGCGATAGGTGCCGGTGCGGAAGAACTCGTCGAGCACCCGGTTCTCGTTGGTCGCCAGGATCAGCCGCTTGATCGGCAAACCCATCATGCGCGCCACATGGCCGGCGCAGATGTTGCCGAAGTTGCCCGAAGGCACCGCAAAGCTCACGCGTTCATCGAGCAGCGTTCGATCTGAATCGAGCCCCATGAGTCGGGAATCAAGGGCCGTGCGCCTCGACTCCATGCCGGCCCGCCCCGGCGCGTCTGGCGACGTCGCCTGGAAGTAGCCGGCGAAGTAATACACCACCTGAGCCAGCAAACGAGCCCAGTTGATGGAGTTGACCGTGCCGATTCGGTAGCGGCGTTTGAACTCGAGGTCGTTGGACACTGCCTTGACGATGTCCTGGCAGTCGTCGAACACGCCGTCAATGGCAATGTTGTGGATGTTTTCATCCTGCAGGCTGAACATCTGCGCCTGCTGGAACGGGCTCATGCGGCCATTGGGCGAAATCATGAAGACGCGCACGCCTTTTTTTCCGCGCATGGCGTATTCGGCCGCGCTGCCGGTGTCGCCGCTGGTGGCGCCCAGAATGTTGAGCTCTTCACCGCGACGCGCCAGCTCGTACTCGAACAGGTTGCCCAGCAGCTGCATGGCCATGTCCTTGAACGCCGCGTCGTTGGACACCGCCTTGACGATGTCCTGGCAGTCGTCGAACACGCCCCTGACCGCGAGGTTGAAGATGTTCGGGTCCTGCAGCGAGAACATCTGCGCGGTCTGGAACGGGCTCATGCGCCTGTGCGGGGAGAGCATGAAAACCCGGATCCCCTTCTTGCCTCGCATCGCGTACTCGGCCGCCGAGCCGGTATCGCCCGAGGTTGCGCCGAGGATGTTGAGCTCCCTGCCCTCTTTCGCGAGCACGTACTCGAACAAGTTCCCCAGCAGCTGCATCGCCAGGTCCTTGAATGCAAGCGTCGGCCCATTCGAGAGCCCGAGGATGTGCAACCCGGGCTCGAGCGTCTTCAGCGGCGTAATGTCGGCGCTCGCGAAGATCTCTTTAGTGTAGGTGCGATCGATCATCGCCCGCAGGTCCGCCGGTGGGATGTCGCTCATGAACCGGGACAGGATCGCGAACGCGAGCTCCGCATAGGACATCTCCCGCATTGCCTTGAGCTCGGGAATGAAGACATGCG